>NZ_JACJEF010000007.1:0-231487 GCF_014163935.1 Pseudoalteromonas sp. SR41-7
TAGAGGAGCCTTCAATCAATCGAACTACTGTATAAAAGGCTTTGGTTGCAGCCAAAGCTTGGGCCTCACATTACCCGAACTTGGTTAAAGTATTAATTAATTTATGGGTTTATTATCCATACAAGTGTTTTCAAGTCGGACAAATTACAGTTGGCTTTTTGTTCGTGCCTCACTTATTTTAGCCAACAGCAATTTGCCGCTTAAAACGGCGTTATGTACCTAAATATGAATCTGAGCTCGTTTAATCAATTGATAATAAGTTTGTCTGCTGGAATTACAGCGTTAGACTTTGCTTTTTTACCTTCAAAAGACGGCGTATTTTCATCTTTATATATAAGAAATAACAGTGACACCCATCCTTAATTTTGCTCTTTTTAAAATTAAGGACTACGTTTTGTTTAGTCTAAAAAATAAGCAGGGTGTCTTATGGCTATCGCAAGAAAGCGTCAAGTAAGTTTGGTTGATACAAAATACTACCATTGTATTTCACGCTGTGTTCGTCGTGCATTTTTATGTGGGGAAGATCGTTTTACTGGTCAATCTTATGAGCATCGACGAGGGTGGGTTGAAGATAAGCTGCTTGAATTAGCTAAAGTATTTTGTATTGATGTATGTGCTTATGCCGTAATGAGTAATCACACCCATTTAGTACTGTATGTAGATGATAAGAAAGCAAACAGGCTGAATGATAAAGCGATTGTTATTCACTGGCACAAGCTGTGCAAAGGCACATTGTTAACGCAAAAGTACATACAGGGTGAAAGGCTAAGTAAAGTTGAGCTTATCTTTTTTAATCAAACAGTAAAGGAATATCGAGAGCGCCTATCAAGTATTAGCTGGTTTATGCGGGTGTTAAATGAAGACATTGCCCGCAGAGCAAATAAAGAAGATAACTGCACAGGGAGGTTCTGGGAGGGTAGATTCAAATCGCAAGCATTACTAGATGAAGCAGCACTTGCAGCCTGTATGGCCTATGTTGATTTAAATCCCATTAGAGCTAAAATGGCTAACACACCAGAAGAGTCAGACCATACCAGTGTACAAAATCGCTTAACATGCGCGGCAGAAGGTAAACAACCTAAGCAGTTACTACGTTTTGCAGGCATGCCACGTCAGATTATGCCTAAAGGGCTGCCGTTTGAGCTTAAATCGTACCTTGAACTCGTTGAGCTAACAGGGCGAATAATACGAGAGGATAAGTGCGGGCATATTGATAATATGAACCTTCCTTTACTAGAAAGGCTTAATATATCCCGAGATAACTGGCTAAAACTCACTACGCAATTTACGCGCGTATTTCACGGCGCAGTAGGCAGGCCGACCTCACAAGCAAGTTACTGTGAAAACTTAAAGCGAAAGCGGCGAGCGAATATCAGTAACTGCGAAAAGCTATTAGCATAAATTAAAAACCATTCAGTAAAAGTTAAAACAGATACTTTTATTGGTGAATAATTAGGCTGACACCCATTCTAATTATTACTTTTTGTTTTATCCAATATTACTGATCTCCACCATTTCGGTGCATTTGCGCACTGATTAAAAATAATTTTCAGTTAACTTATTGTTTACAGGTGTTTATTTGATGGTTAAGATAAATGCATTGTAATACATGGACATTTGTCGGTTTATAAAACGACAAATGTCGTAGACAAAATTGTTATAACCAAAGGAGCTGTAGTGGATGGAATCAAAAGTAAAGTTAACTGGTGGCACGTTATTCGTAATAGCGTTAATTGTTCTCTTTTTGGGGAATGCACGTTCCATAGAAATTGTAGAAAAACTAGATGAGATACAGTCTGATGTTTCTAGCTTAAAGAGTGAAGTTGCATCTTACAAGCAGCAAGTTGAAATATTGAAAAATGAAAACCTTAACTTAAAAGAACAGCTTAGAAGTGGTAATTAGTTATAACAAGCTGTTAAACAAGGACAATGCTCCTGACCCGTTTTAGTGGACACCTCCTCATCACTTTGAGGAAAATAATGATTAGGATGACACCCATCCTTAATTTTGTCATTTAAATGTTAGGTTCTCAAAGGTTGCATATTAAGTTAACCTTCTTTTTATCACCGACTCAAGGACTGTTTGAATGGGTGGAATGGACTTCCCAGCTTCCACTAGACAGTTTTTAACTCAGAATAATACGCTTCTTCAAACTTAGCAGGTGAAACACCGCCTGTGTGTGAGTGGCGCTTCCTTGGATTGTAAAACATTTCTATAAAATTGAATATCTCAGCTTTTGCATCTTCCCGTGTCGAGTATATCTTACGCTTAATTATTCGTTTTTTAATCGTAGCAAAAAAGCTTTCAGCAACCGCATTATCATGACAATTCCCAGCGCGGCTCATTGAAGGCACAAGATTATGTTCTTTCATAAATGCGAGATAATCAGCGCTACCGTATTGACTACCTTGATCACTATGAAGCATTACCTTAGTCTTCGGTTGACGTTGGTATACAGCCATCAACAGTGCGTGATGTTTTACCGCCTTTAATATGGCGACGTTTATACCCAATTTGCGCTTTAAGCTTGTGTTGTCGCATGATCTTAGCTACTCGATTAACACTTCATAGCTCACCGGCTTCACACAAGTCTGCATGTATCCAAGGGCTACCATACGTGCCACCACTGGCCACATAAAACGCTTTAATGAGTTTCAACAATCGATTATCTTCAAGCGCTCTATCGCCTAAAGGCTTTTTTAACCACACATACAAACCACTGCAATGCAGCTTAAAAAGGCGGCACATCGCAGTGATGGAAAACTCATTTTGGTGTTCTCGAATGAAGCCGTACTTTACTCGGTGTTGCTGGCAAAGTACCTTGCGGCCTTTTTAAAAATATCCCGTTCCTCCATGACTCGTTTCAATTGCGCCTCTAATTTAGCGATCTTTAATTTTTCATCGGATGATTGAACGGCTTTAGGTTTATCCGATAACTGGCTTCGCCAGTGATATAACGTTTTAGTAGAAATATCTAATCGTTCAGCGACTTCTGCGACTGAATATCCGCGCTCAGTAATTTGTTTAACTGCCGCTTCTTTGAACTCTTGGGTATAACGTTTGCCTTTGCTCATAAAACACCTCTAATTAGAAGTTACAATGTAACTTATTGGGTGTCTAGCAAACTATGGGAAGTCCAAGGTAACCTTTTTGCTAAAGTTAAACGTCCCAGATCACTGTATCAAAGAGTGGGCTAAAGTAGAGATAAATACCGTAGTACCATTATATAAATTTTGGTTTATTAATTAAATCAACAGGCTTGCAAAAAATTTAACAGGGATAAAAATAGTTTTTTTTACCCAAAACTCTAAACACGTTTTATTAAAGAGAAGCTTTTCTTTAACCTAACCTTTCGTTCAAAAAAAGCACAAACGGCTTTTTAATTTTACGTAAAAAGTCAGTAATCGACTGTACCTGGACTAGAGCTTGGGGATGGTTAAGACATCAAATTATAACGAATTATTTAAAATACTCGTACGTATCAATTTTGTTAAACCTAGGTTCAGTTATTATCAATATGATTATTACCTGAAATTAATCCAGTGCTCGCACTACTAATTAAATTATGGAGATCCCCATGAGTAAGCAGATAGATAAAGCAATGCCACAAGCAGAATTCATCGCGCAGGACTACCAAGGCTCAGGAAAGTTGAAGGACAAAACAATATTAATAAGCGGCGGTGATAGTGGCATTGGCCGTGCGGTGGCATTGCATGCGGCCCGTGAAGGCGCGAAGATAGCTTTTATATACCATACTGATGCTGACGCTGCAGAGCAAACCCGCAAAGCAATAGAATCCGAAGGGGCAGAGGTTTTGGTAATACAGGGAAATGTTGGTAAAAGTTCAAACTGTGATGCGGCGGTGGCTAAAGTGATTGATCATTGGGGTGAGTTGCATGTTTTGGTTAATAACGCTGGTTTTCAAAAGCCATTTGATAGCTTAACTGATATTAGTGATGAGCAATGGGCAGCCCATTTTGATGTCAATATGCACGGTATGTTCTATCTGGCGCGAGCCGCGCTGCCACATCTAAATGAAGGTGCTAGCATCATCAATACCACGTCTGTCAATGCATTTGCTGGTAATAAGCATTTGGTGCCTTACACAGCGACCAAAGGAGCCATCAACGGATTTACCCGTGCACTTGCGTTGCAATTAGCACAGAAAGGTATCCGTGTTAATGAGGTCGCACCTGGCCCTGTAGTGACTGAAATTCAGCTAACTTTCAAAGGATATGACGACGATATTATAAAAGACATGGATAAGGTCACTCCAATGCAGCGAATGGGACAACCACGTGAAATGGCTGCCGCATTTGTTTATTTAGCATGTCAAGATAGCTCTTTCGTTACAGGCCAAACTATTCACGTCAATGGTGGCATGATTATCAATGGTTAAGACTTTTGTTATGAAACAAATAAACAAAGATACTTGGTATAAACGCAGTACTCATAGGAATTGGTTGAGCAATCAAGGCCAGCATTTGCTTGAGCATTATAAAAAAGCGAAAGTAAGCGGAGGTTTTGGCACGCTGAATGATAAAGGGCAATTGACTGGCCACTCGGCTGTCACTATCGTTACCGCTAGAATGGTTCATTGCTATAGTCTTGCCTCATTACTGGGTGTTCCTGGCGCGAGCCAATTAGTCGATCACGGCTTGCAAGCACTGCTAGATGGGGCATTGAGAGACCATGAGCAGGGTGGTTGGTTTGAGGATGAAGGCCACAAAGGCATTAAACAGGCATATGTTCATGCTTTTGTGGCGCTCGCCGCGGCGAGCGCAAGTATGGCCGAGCGACCTCGCTCACAGGAACTGCTTGATGCTATCGTTGCGATTATTAATCAGCATTTCTGGGTTGAGGCTGAAGGCGTAATGGCCCCAAGTTTCGATGAGAAATGGAATGTAAGCGAGTGCTATCGTGGTGCTAATGCCAATATGCATACAACTGAGGCCTTCCTAGCATTGTTTGATGCGACAGGTGAAGAAATATGGCTAAATCGGGCTATGGGGCTGGTAGAGCGCTTCGGCCATGACATTGCTAGCTCGTATGATTACCGTTTACCTGAGCATTTTGATACTAACTGGCAGATATTGACGGATTACAACGCAAATAAACCCACAGATGATTTACGTCCGTGGGGGCTAACCCCTGGTCATTTTGCAGAGTGGGGTGGATTGTTGTTGAAAGTTGAGGCTGGACTTGTTGCAAGCGGGCAAGCAGCACCAGATTGGTTGTTAGAAGATGCAATAAGACTATTAGATAGTGCCATGCACTATGGTTGGAATGCCGATGGTAAGCAGGGAATGGTTTATACAATTGGATGGGACAATCAAGTTTCGGTTGCCAATAGGCCTTGGTGGGTTCAGGCGGAGGCTGCTAATACAGCATACCTATTGATCAGACGCACAGATGACATGAGGTTTGAGGCAATATATCGCGAAGTCTGGGATTATATTGCCAGCATGATAATTGACTCGGAAAAGGGTGGTTGGCTTCCTGAGGTTGACAACGATGGACAGCGAACCGAAAAGGTTTACCCACTTCGCGAAGATCTTTACCATGCATTTCAAGCAACCTTAACGCCGCTGCTGCCAATCAGCGCATCCCTTGCTGGCGGGTTGAGAAACCACAACCTATAAGTTTTGGAAAGTCATTACACAATAAAGCAAGGTGTGGTTAGATTGTCTTTTAACCACGCTTTAGCTGTAATAGATTGTAATTATTTTTTTAATCTAAAAATCTAGAGTTTTTTAAACTGTTATTAACAATTATCAATGAGATAAACACTTGTAGAGTGCCTTCTACTTTAACTGGGGGGCATCTACTTTATTTTCGGTTTTTTAAATAATGGCTGTTTTGTGGCTATAAGTACTACTTTTAAGCGAGTGGAAAGCATTGAAAAGGCATATTCATTACTAAATTTACAATATCTTCTATACCGCTCCAATGAAAAAATAAGTATAAATAATGTGTTAGTAAAACATTTTATGTAGTGATGATAAATACATAGTAAAAAATTTAATTAACGTCGTGAGTTATTATTTGAGGCGAGAATGTTTTTAGGTAGTATATTTACCATAAAAATTGCAACGTAAGCATATGAGTCGCCTCTATCATTTGTTGTGAAGCGTTAATAGGCATAACACTTACTTGGTCTTAACGGTTATCAACTATATAAAGACACATTCTAGTTGGCGTTACCTAAATTCACAGAAGATAAGTGATCTCTTTTTCAATAAACTTGTTATTACTTATATATTTAATTTAAGGGCTAATATGTTAACTAAAGAGAATACTGGGCTTATTGTTGTTGATATTCAAGGCAAGCTCGCGCGTTTAGTTCATGAAAGTGATGTTTTAATATCTAACTGTGAAAAGTTAATTAAAGGAGCTCAAGCATTATCGCTGCCAATTATTTATCTTGAACAATATCCTGATGAATAATTAGGCTGACACCCATTCTAATTATTACGAAAAAAGCCAACTAAAACAGTATGAAGTTTTCATTGTTATATAATGAACCACGAAAAAAAGCTGAGCCATGTAGGCATAATGAAAGCAAAAATAGATAGCCGAATCGGAAGACAATAGCTGTTTATTAAATAATGGCAAACGACTCGGCTGTATAGAACCGGCTTTCCTTTAAGTAAAAAGCGAAATATTATCGTGAATAAAGGGATGAACAAACTGACCTTACGAGGTCAGATGAAAATGAATGCCTTTACTTTATTGTGTGGAAACTGTATTGCCTTGTTCATAAAATACAGTTGCAAAAGACGATGCATTGAGAAAGGGAGGCCCTTTTACCCTAAATTAAAGCTACTCAACCAGCCGCAACCCTTTCCAAAACGCCAATTAAAACAACACCAAATTCCCACTTTATATTCTGCATAAAATACAGTAATCGATTGAACCAAAATAGGAACTCAGCTATGGTTTGTTTATCAATAAAAATAAATAAAAAACGAGTTAATCTACAGATTCGTTATGTTGCTCATGAAGAATGTGGGCTATTCTACTCAAAATAAGGATTTTTTATGAGTTTATTTAAATTAGTTAGTTTATTGATCAAGTTTAGTTGTTTGTTGTTGCTTTTAAGCGCCCCAAAATATCTTCATGCTGAGGATAAAGCCTACCCTCAATTTAGCGGTTATTCACCTAAATCTAAGTTAACAATAAACTTTGAACCTGTGAACATATTATTAGAATCGAATGTTCTTGATATGGGGCCATCCAGAAGAATAAATGCTAAACTTGACAAACCTCCGATAGGTACTAGGTTAAGAAATGTTTTCCCCAGTGCTACCCATAATGAAAGTAACAGATTCACGTATGAGTTGATAAAATCTCCTAAACAAAAAAGTTTAGTCAATGATGTTAAAAAATATTTAGAATCATTGCCCGAGAAAAACAACCTTAATTTATATTCAAAACAAGAGCAATTGGCCTATTGGCTTAATCTTTATAACATTACTTTAATTAACGAAATTGTTAAGCGGTATCCAATAGTTAGTTTAGAAAAAATATTAACTGGTCCTGACTCACTATTGGATAAAAAGCTAGTAAATATTGGTAGTCTTCAGTTGAGTCTCAGTGACATACAGTATGGGATTTTAGATAAAAACTATAGTAAAGAACCTTTAATTATTTATGGATTATATCAAGGGTATATCGGCAGCCCAAATATCAATAAAAAAGCCTTTTCAGGTAAAAATGTATATAAGCTATTAAAAAATAATGCAACAGATTTTGTCAATTCGAATAGAGGTACAAAAATTGATTCTCTAAATAGTTTAGAGGTCTCAAGTTATTATGCGAGAAATGCTGATTATTTTCCTAATTTTAGCAATGACCTCAAACTTCATCTGTTGCAATTTGCTGATAAAACAACCCAAGAAATAATAAATAAGTCGGATAAAATTGAGCCCATTATAAATAATTGGGCAATTGCTGATCTATTTGGAAGTAAAAGAGTCTTTGGTGGGGGCATATCTACTAACTCAGCAGCATCAATAGGAATGTCAAGAAATTATGCGTTGACCGATAAAGTCACTAAAGACGCGAACACAGGTGGAAAGTTCAGACTTTCAGCTAGAGAAATAACCAGGTTAAAGGAGTTAATGAGAGTAAGAGCTAAGAATTACGGTGAGACATCCGTAACGATAACAGACCTAGAATTACAAGATGAAAACTAAAATTTACAATATATGAACAGTAGCTCAGTATGGTGAGTAAAAAATAAACAAAATAAACTAGGCACCCATCCTAAATTTCATGAAAAACACTAATAGATTGAACCAAAATAGGAAGTCAGCTATGGTTTTTTATCAACAAAAACAAATAAAAAACGAGTTAATCTATAGGCTTGTTAGGTATACAAGGAAGTATTGAGTTTGGTGTTGATCCTTAAAGAAAAATTCAAAACTATTTTTGAGTCTACTTTCTTAATCGTTATATTCTTACTTTGTGGGTTGGCAATTAGTGAGATCCTAATTCAGCCGTTTGCAAAACTCGTATTAATATCTATATTCTTTTTAGCATGGTTTATATTGCTAATTTATGGCTTAATTTACAAAGAGTCTTATATGTTTAAGTGTTCTGTAAAAAGTAGATTATTAATATACTTAGCTGAGCAGTTTATATATTGTTCTTTGATCATAATTACAGGTATTGTTCTCTTTCGAGCAGTGTATACCTAACAACACCTCTGAGGTGGACAGCAAGCTCTAAAGCTCACTTCCCACCGCAAGTTTTAACAGTGGTGATCTCTTACTTTTCAATGCCGCTAGGTAAGTTGATTCATCTTAGGGCGTATGTAGATTTAAACCCTATTTTACTTATTTAGTTCTTTTCTTATAATTTCAGCTCCAGCGCTCAAGGCATTTAATTTGCCGTTAGCTATATGGTGAGGTAGTGGAGCCATACCGCAGTTTGTACACGGGTAGAGTTTGTCGGCATCTACAAATTGCAGTGCTTTACGCAGCGTATTAGCTACTTCCTCTGGCGTTTCGATAGTATGATTTGCTACATCAATAGCACCAACCATTACTTTTTTTCCGCGAATGAGTTCTAGTAAATCCATTGGTACATGCGAGTTATGGCACTCTAGTGAAATAATATCGATTTTAGATTGCTGAAGTTTAGGGAATGCTTCTTCGTACTGTCGCCATTCACTTCCTAGTGTTTTTTTCCAATCTGTATTGGCTTTAATGCCGTAGCCATAGCAAATATGCACGGCTGTTTCGCATTTGAGCCCTTCAATTGCGCGCTCTAAACAGGCAATTCCCCAGTCGTTTACTTCATCAAAAAATACATTAAACGCGGGCTCGTCAAATTGAATAATATTAACGCCTGCGGCTTCTAACTCTTTTGCTTCTTGATTTAGAATTATGGCAAATTCCCACGCTAGTTTTTCGCGGCTTTTATAATGATCGTCGTAAAGCGTGTCTATCATTGTCATTGGGCCTGGCAATGCCCATTTAATAGGTTGTTTGGTTTGCTTGCGTAAGAATTTAGCGTCTTCAACAAACACAGACTTTTGACGGCTAACAGGGCCAACAACTGTAGGCACGCTTGCGTCGTATCGGTCACGAATTTTTACTGTTTTACGTTTTTCAAAGTCAACACCGTTTAGGTGCTCTATAAATGTAGTTACAAAATGCTGCCTTGTTTGCTCGCCATCGCTAACAATATCAATACCGGCTTGTTGTTGGTCGAATAATGACAAGCGTAGGGCGTCGTGTTTTCCTTGGGTTAATTCATCACCTTGTAATTTCCAAGGTGACCAAAGTGTTTCTGGCTCTGCAAGCCATAAAGGCTTAGGTAAACTGCCAGCGGTAGATGTAGGTAGTAATTTTTTCATAATAAATAATGCCGTATATTTTAGTTAATTATTAAACGGAGCGTTAAGCGCGTTATTACTGGTTGTTACTATTAGTTGTTATGACAGATAGCGAGTAGAGAATTGCTCAAGAACCGTTTGGTACGGCTTGATAAAATGCTCTTGTGCAAACTTGCCTTGTTCATTTGCTAACTTGCCGCGCTCTTCTCGGTCATACACAATTTGCGTTAGTGAGTGATCCAAGTTTTTTAAGTTTGGTTTATATGATTTACCCGCTGTTGCGTTGGCATTATAAATCTCTGGTCTGTAGATTTTTTGAAACGTTTCCATCGTACTAATGGTGCTTATAAGCTCAAGATTGCTGTAATCATTAAGTAAATCACCAAAGAAAAACAATGCTAAAGGCGCGGCACTATTTGGTGGCATAAAATAACGTACCTGTAAGCCCATTTTTTTGAAGTATTGCTCAGTTAAAGACGATTCATTTGGTTCGTATTCAACGCCAAGTACCGGGTGTTGGTTTTCAGTGCGGTTGTAGGTTTTGTTATCTGACACACTTAGGCATATAACCGGTGGTTTTTTAAAGTTTTGTTTATATGTATCCGAATTTACAAATGACTGAAATAGCTTGCCATGTAAAACCCCAAAGTCATCAGGAATACTAAATTGAGGCTTGCCTTTATTGTGCTCTTGTAGAAGTACGCTAAAATCGTAGTCGCGCACATACGATGAAAAGTTGTTTCCTACAATGCCTTCAATGCGCTTATTAGTTTTATGATCAACAATATTTGTTTTTAATATTTCGATTGATGGGAAGCTTTCGCCGCCGTCTTCAATACCTATCTCAACAGAGACAATTTCAAGCTCAACAGCATAACGCTCACCTTTGGTGTTATCCCAATGGGCTAGGGCATTAAAACGGTTGTTAATCATGTTTAAGGCGTTACGCAAGTTTGCTTTGCGGTATTCACCTCTGGCTAAATTAGCAAAGTTGGTTGTGATACGCGTATTAGTTGATGGATGATAATTTTCGTCGAGTGAAACGCTCTTTATATTAAATGTAAAATCTTTTTTCATCGTGTTTATATCCAATTTTATAATTTAAACCTGATTGATGCTTTGCGCTTTATTAACCTTGCAACTTACTTAGCTGGCTTAGCTGGTTTAGGTATTCAGCAGCTTTAAGTTGTTAGTAATAGTGTTTAGTGCTAAGGGATGAGTAATTTATACGTGGATTGGCATATGAAGAAAAACGGTTTAATTTCACATAAAACATGAGTCATATTCATTACACATTATTGTTAGATGCGATTACGTAGTAATTGACGAAAAAAAGGCATAAATCGATAAAAATAAAGGATGGATGTTTAGCCGTTTAGACTTCCTTTGTGTTGGTGTGTACTTTATTCATGTTAAACATGAGGAATATTCAAAGAGTTTTTTTGTAGCTATATCAGTGTATTAGTTGGTTTTTAGCATATTGCATCGCTGTTTATAATAAATGTCGTCACGGGTAAGTTCCAGCTAGCTATATAAGTAGATACCTTAGCTAATCTAATCTCAAAAGATAAACCGACTTTTCTGAGTACGTATATAAATGCCTGTAAATTAATAAAAGGCTATAAATCATATTAATAGCCATGGCAGTACGTTAAGTAAGTTATACTCGTTTTTCATCACCTCACCTATTGAGTATTCGTGGATATCAAAGGCACTTGTATTGCATCAACTATTGATGAGCATGGCCCTGTTTATGTATATCAAACAAAAAAGAATCTTATTCTCAGCTTTGACGGAAAAATTTATCAAAGCTGTATTAAATTAAATAATATTAATGGGTTAAGCTTAGCTTATACGCAAGCTATGATGGCTGCGCTTTTTTTTATTCCGCATTTAAAAACCGCGATGATAATGGGACTTGGGGCGGGCTCTATCGCAAAAAGTCTTTATCATGCGTTTCCCGCGCTGACTATACATACCGTTGAATATCGTAAAGCCGTTGCTGATATGGCTATAAAATATTTTGAAGTTCCCGTGTCAGAACGTTTGTTTATTCATATTGATGATGCGGCAAACTACATGAAAAACACGCAGATAAAAACGGATGTTATTTTTTCTGATTTATATAGCTCAGATGGGATGGAGTCAGATCAGGTGCAATCATCCTACTTACGCGATTGTAAAAATGCGCTCACTTTTGATGGTGTTTTAGTACTTAATATTTGCCATACCAAAATTGGGCAGAGGGAAGCGTTTGATCAACTACTTGAGAAAGAATTTGCCGGACAGATTTTTAGTTTTATTATTGAAGGCGGTAATAAAATTGTGCTCGCTTTTAACAATAGAATGCCTGCACTTAGTGAGGATGAATTACTTGCTAAGGCTTACGCGTTACAAAAATTAATAAACGTACCAATGACGCGCTATGCCGGGCTTTTATTTAATTAAAATGGTTAGTTTGATGTACTGTTAAATGGGGCGTTTAAATCCATTCATCTATCTGTTGTTCATTTAAACTTGGTTAAACTAATCATACTCTGAATAAAAATAATAAAGTACGTACTCGTACGGAAACACTCATACATGGATTACTGTAAAAATATAATCGCTAAATTTATAAGCGCGATGCAAAAGCGGCCTGGATTATTGGCTGTGTTGGCGTTTTTGTCGGGCGTTGCTAGCTTTGTACTTGTAGATAGAAAAGAGTCTTTTTCGCAAGTTATTGCGATATTTTTACTTATTAGTTGGTTGTGGCTAATTATTGATAATTGGCTACGAGACAAAGTAGAAGAAAAATTTGGTGTGGCTGTATCTCCTAATGTAATGCGTTTTGCTCTACAAATGGTGCAACAAGAAAGTCTATTTTTTGCTTTGCCGTTTTTTTTAGCGGTTACGCAGTGGGACCATCCTCAAGCGTTTTTTACCTCCCTCATTGTGTTATGTGCGGTTATATCGGTAATCGACCCCTTTTATTATAAGAAGCTTGCTAAAAACCGTACGTTATTTAGTGTGTTTCATAACTTTGCTTTATTCGTTGTTTTACTTGTTACCTTACCTATTTTGTTAAACCTTACAACGAGCCAAAGTTTAGCTGCAGCCCTTGTAACTGCTGTCGTGGTACTCTTCCGAGTTTAAACAATTTAATGCCTAATGCACGCTGGTGGCGTTTTCCTATTCTTGTATTGATTTTATGTGCATTGAGCACTGCTGTGTGGCAATTAAGAAGCTATGTGCCTCCTGCTGCGCTGCGATTAACCGATATTACGTTAGCTCATGAAGTTGATTTACAACATAAAAAGCCAGTAGGGAGTATTAAACAGTTAGACTCTTATACACTGCATCATCAAGGTTTATATAGTTGGACTGCTGTTAAAGCACCAAGAGGCTTAAATGAAAAAATATTTCATGTGTGGCTTCATAATAAAAAGGAAGTTGATCGGATCACGTTAAGTATAAACGGCGGGAGAGAACTAGGTTATAGAGCGTGGACACACAAAGTAAACTTTCCTAAAGACTCTGTTGGTAAGTGGCAAGTAAAAGTAGTCACCGAATCAGGTCAGTTAATAGGTTTAACGAAATTTACTGTTACACCTTAATGATGGTAATAGGTTTGTAATCTAATAAATATTTGATAGGCTATTTTTACAGTGTTTATTGGATGAACGTTATGAGTTTTGCATTTGATCTGTTTATTTGGTTAATGGTAGAGACTATTTTAGGTTTTTTTATTTACTCAACAGGTTGTACTATTTTAAAAATAGTTACCTTTGGTAAGTTTAAATGTGATATTACCGATTACGTATCGTTTAAGGCGAATAAAGCTAAAAATGTTTATTTAATTTGTGTGTTCGGGTTTAGCTTTTACGTGCTATTAATTGGCTTTGTTGCCTACATGAGTCATTAAATTATAATTACATGAATAACAATACGTTATTTACAGCAGGCATTTTAAGCTTTATAGCATCACTTTTACATGTAGCCTGTGTTTTTGGAGGGCCTGACTGGTATCGCCTTTTGGGTGCTGGTGAGCAAATGGCTCAAATGGCAGAGCAGGGCAGTATGTATCCTACTTATGTAACTTTAGCTATTTCAGTTATTATTGCTATTTGGGGCTTTTATGCGCTCTCTGGTGCGGGCGTCATTTTAAAACTGCCACTTTTAAAAACTGCGCTCGTATTAATAACCGCAGTGTATTTAATACGAGGTATTGCGGGTTAAATCATTCCTTTTTTAACTTCAAGCCAAATCGTTCATCAGAATTCTATTCAATTTTGGATTATAAGCTCGATAATCTGCTGCATTTATGGGTTATTTTACTTATTTGGTACCCTTAAATTGTGGCGAATAAAAAATGTATGAATGCTAGATTTCCTGATTTTTTAAATTCAAATTATTAAATACTGATAGCTTATTTTTATATTGCGAAATACTATGTGCGACTATTTTTTACGCGCATATATTTTGGCTTTAGGTATCTATAAATGAATAAAACGTTATTGAGTACTTTGCTTGCAGCTCTTATTTGTGCATCTCTTCTAGCTAAAGTGCAGGCCCAAGATGTTCATGCACTTGAGCCTGAATTAGGTGTTGGCGGAAATATTAAGCTAGATGATGCAAGTACAGCTTATGTTGATGACGGTTTTGATTTTCATGTGCATCCACTTTGGGAAAGCCGATATGTAAGTGAGGGCCGTGACAATTTAGCGGGTAAAGGTATTGCCTCAATCGCAACTGAATTCAATTATAATGAAATAGCTATTATTCCGTGGGTTGCAACGGGTGTTGATAGCGATTATACCGAGTTTAACTTAAATGCTATTTATGCAACTCAGTTATTTAATACCGTTGATATGTTTATTGGTTACAACCATTTAAGATCGCGTGAAAATACCTCTAATGCTCTCGACAATGAGGTTAGCTTAGATTTTTCGTATTTTTACGATGATAAATTTCAGCTCACTAGCAGCGCATATTATTCGTTTGATTCTCAAGGCATATTTATAGAGCTTGCGATAAATAAAGACTACGAGATAAATGAAGCTGTTAATATCGATTTTCAAACGGGGCTAGGGTTTAATGCAGGTTATGTAAGTGAGGGCCATAATGGTATTAACAACCTTAAGCTTACAGCTAACGTGTCGTATCAAGTTATTAAGCAGCTTGAAGTATACGCATATACTAGCTACACCATGGCAATTAATAAAAACGCTGAGCGTTTTGTGGGTGATCAAACCTTAAAAAACGTGTTATGGAGTGGTATTGGTCTGAGCTATCTATATCGTTAAAAGTTAGCAGCACAATAAAATGGTTGTGCTGCTTATTAAGAGTTTATCAATAAAAATTAGCCCTAAATTTACATAGCTTTATTAACGTTGATTTTTAAATCACTCTTTTCTTTTTCGTGAGTGTGGCTTTTTATAGGGGCGGAAATTCCATTATCAATTTTTTGAATCGGCTGGCTTCGTACACACATTAAATCATCAGTCATATACTGGCAGCTGCCAATATATAAATCGTTATGGCCGCCTTCGTATTTACATGATTGAGATTTTACTTTATCTGCGCAGGCTGTAACTGCAACACCATTTAACGGCCCTGAATGAGCATTTAAAAATGTGGGTGCTGCAAGTAAAGCCATACCAAACAAGCTTAAACATCTACTTTTTATAAACATAACAACTCCTTTTTAATGTTTTTCAGGATCATGGCCTGGCGGTGGACCATTATGATCACCCGGTGGCCCACCTGCAGGCCTAACTGATTCTCCATGTAGGCACCCTATAAACATATTTTCGCTAGGACTGGCTGCGTGGTAGTGATAACCCCTTACTTTATCTGTATTACCTCGGCATTCATCAAGTGACTCTTCTTTACCGCTTGTATCATGCATTGCATAAATACCATAACCGTCTATTGCATAACCTATAAGAGGTGCATGTCCATCTTCTGTAGCAGATGAGTCAGTACAACCAGTGGTAGAGTGATAGTGATAACCTTGGTGTAAATTTATATGGCCACCACAATCATCAAATGCCGCAATGGTATAGCTCTCTAAAATTGCATTAATTGGAGCAGGCCCTGATAGCTCAGTACCGTCTAGTGCTATACCTACTGTTCTTAATCGGCCAGTATCAGATGCTGGAATAGGTGTAACAGGAATTAAATACGTTAATGAAAAATTATCTTCTAAATACGAAAGTTCACACTCAATACAATTTTGTTTATATTGCTCTTCAACATCAGGGCGAGCTGCGCCAGCGCAAGACTCTTTTGTAGCTGTATATCTAATTTTATTTGTTTTAGTGTCGTAAAGTACCCACTTTTCATCGCCGTAGTATTCATCAAGCTTGAGAATAAATTGGCCTGTTAAATCAACTAAATCACCAGTACCTTCTTTACTAAACCAACTGCCAGTTACATCAGCGCCATCGGTCGATGTGCGCGGGCAAAATGGACCTGGCTCTCTACCTGCGGGTGCGCCTGATGTAATTAACTCATAACACTTAGTTTTAGTTCCTTGCGCCGTTTCGCAATCAGCAATGTTAGGCTCAGATAAAAAGGCCCCTTTTTTAAACATAGATAAATTTATTGTTTGATTCGTTTTTTGTACTTCACTAAGGGAGCTACTAACTTGCTTAGTATTTTTATTAGTTGGTGAGTCGTCGCAGCCACTTAGAGTTAAAACTGTTGCGGTAATAATGATTGCAAACGCGCTGTAATTATTTGAGCCCATTACTTGTATCCTTTTCAGTATAGGTTTTGGTGTACTTATACTGTGGCATATTACTGGCTAAATGTGCAAAAAGTATGGAGAACGACAAAATAAGCACATGATAAAAAACCTTTAACAGTGTGTGGTTGCTAAAGCGCAGTTTTAAATTTAATTATTAGTGTTCAAAATTAATAAAAACGGATATGTGTAATACACATAAGCTAAAAGTGTTAGTGTTTAGATGTTATTCAAATACATATGAGGATTACATATGAAGTTTTTAGTGTTTTTAGGGACAGTGCGTAACAGCACGCCACCAAAACCTGCTCGCTTAGGTGAGAGAGTGTCTAAAGCCTGCATGGAGTGCTTAAACGAGCAATTCTCCGAACATGAGTTTGAGCTTATAGATGCACTTGATTACCCAAGTGATCAAGTTTTTAAACCACATTTTGCCTATGCTCAAGGTAAGGCGCCTTCAATGCTAAATACTTTAGCTGATAAAATTAAAGCGGCTGATGGATATGTAATGGTTAGCCCTGAATATAATCACAGTATGAGCCCAGCTCTCGCTGACTTACTTAATCACTTTGGTAGCTCACTATTTTCATATAAGCCCAGTGCTATTGTTACTTACTCTGCTGGGCAGTGGGGTGGACTCAGAGCGGCAATTAGTATGCGCTCGTTTTTATCAGAGCTTGGCTGTTTGCCTGTATCTGCAATGATCCATGTTCCAAAAGCGCAAGAAGTATTTAATGATAATGGATCTGTGCAAGTTGGTGAAGAGCAGTCATCGTGGTTTAATTATTTTCACCGTACTTTTGGGCAATTGGTTTGGTGGGCGCAAGCGGCTAAAAATCAGAGTGGCGTTGAAGATCCTGAGCAGATGCTAAAAAGCTTTAAATCAAATCCATCGCAGCGAAATGCCCCATAACGAATACTTTTAAAATATAACAAATTTAGCCCTTGATTGGGCTAAATTTGTTTCTTTTATAGAAACTTAAAATATATAAATGTTACTATTAACATCTACTTATAACAAAGGATGTTATATCTTGAAATACCTTACTCTTTTAAGTGTATTAACACTTAGTGCTTGCAGCTCTGTACAAAACTTACCGGCGCTAGGCGAAGGGACTACTGCTAATATGAATTTAATAGCTCTTTCGGAGCAGAGCGCGCCACAAGGTGTTAGCGGTACATTTCAGTTTTATATTAAAACTGCAGGCTCTCAGTACGGTGACGTATTTTTAAATACCGAAGCTGACTATCGTGATCGACGTGCTATTACAATTTCAATTGATTCAAAAGTAGCTGCTAAACTCACCGAAAAATACGGACAATCAGCCAACACATTTTTTAGAGGTAAAACAATTGAAGTAACAGGTGAAGCGAAGCGGGTAACTATCGATTTTTTAAGTAAAGGCAGAAAAACCAATAAATATTATTATCAAACACATGTTGCTGTTAACTCAATAAATCAACTTCGCATTGTTGAGTAACATCAGCCAGCTTGTTGAGGCATCGGATTAATTACTAAGATACTTATTGGCTAAGGGTATGTTTTACAGTTGTACTGTTTTTATATACAGTACCCCTGTGAATCTCAATGAATACTAAAATAATAAACTTACACTTAATCGAGCTGTTCGTGGCTCTATTGGATGAAAGTGGTTATCTTCAACGCCTTGTGCTGATTCGCCAGGTAAACGCGATGCATAATAGTAATCTATATCGTGGTCGGTGCTATTAAATAAGTTAAGTAATTCAAAGTTTACTTTCCAGTGAGTCTGCTCATAGCTAATTGCGCTATTTACTACTGTTAAAGGCTCTGAACGCTCGTTACCATCGCTAGTTAATGTACGTTTGCCAATATGGCGAACTCTAACTGATGACTGCCATTGCTCACTTAAGTGCCAATTTAAACCTGTACTTGCAACAACCGGAACAGCACCTTCTATATAATCATTATTGTCATTAATATCTAAACGAGAATGCGTGAACGATGCTTCTGCGTCGATACTAAAGCTGTCGTTAATCCAATAATAAGCGCTTATTTCTAATCCGTAACGCTTAGATGCATCACTTGGTTCTGTGTTACCCGCATCGCCAACAAATAAAAGCTCTGAGTCGAGTGTTAGCCACCAAAGTGCAGCTGATAGATTAAACTTTTGCTCATCAGCAAATCGGACGCCTATTTCAGCGCCTTCACTTTTAACTAATAAGTCAACTTGCTCTGCTTGCTCACCGGTAACAGGGTCAATATTAATAGTAGATCCGCGCGCATCATTTGAATGAAAAGATTGTCCCCAATTAGCATATGCAGCTACTAAATTTGTAAAACGGTAATTTAAACTCCCTTTAAAACTTACTAAATCATCCTTTGCTTTTCCTGAATTTACGGCGGTAATACTAGTCACGTTTGTATCAAAATAGTCGTACCTAACGCCAACGGTTGCTTCAAGTTTTGGAGTAAGTAAAAGTTTAGACTCCCAAAAGCTTGAGTAGCTCGTTTGCTTTAGTTCATCTTGCCTAACCGTACTAAGTCGCTCTCTTGCTTGTGTGTTATAAAGCCCTACGTTATCTATGTCGTCGTGGCGAAGCTCAATACCTACGGTATGTTGTATGTTTATATCTGATGTTTTGGTTTCAAACTGGTAGCTTATATCTGTTCCATAAATATTTCGGCTATCTTGCTGATTAAACTGATCGCCATTAATTGGATCATTTAAAAAATAACTAAAATTAGAATACAGGTTTAAATCGTAATTAATTACATAAGCGCTGGCTTTTATATGCTCGCCCTGCCAGTTACTCGATAAGCTATAACGGCTAGAGCTACCGCCAAGTGTGGTGTCAAGAGAGCCTAATTGAGTAATTAAATTTTGTGATATAGCGCGCTGTGGAATTTGATCTGCTGAATTCCATGTATTGTCGTATGCCATGGCACTTATTGATAAGTCACCATCAAAAGCTTTACCAACATAGCGCAGTAGGGCATTCTTTTTATTTACATCTTCGTTTATATCATCCCATGGGCCGTCATAGCCTTGCCATTCTGCCGCTGCAATGAGCTTACCTTTTGCAATGTTAGTAGATCCCAGTACAACAGCGCGTTTATAATTATCTTCTCCTATGCTGAGTTCTACTTGGTGATGTTTTAGGTTATCAGCAAGTTGAAATTGAGCACTTCCAGCGGTTGAAAAGTCACCTTGGCTTGCGCTATATGAGCCTTTTTGATAGTTAATAGTTGAAATAGACTCAGGGATTATAAAGTTTAGGTCGGTGTAACCTTGTCCGTGGCCATGGCTGCGCATATTAATTGGCATGCCATCTATGCTGGTGGCAAAGTCGGTGCCGTGATCTAAATTAAACCCCCTAATAAAGTACTGATTAGCTTTACCAGAGCCGCTATGTTGAGTGACCGCCATACCTGGGATTAACTCTAACATTTCGGCGCTTCTTAACATTGGGCGCTGCTGAATTTCACCTTGACCAATAATACCGCTAGATGCGCTGATTGACTCACCAATTAGCCCATCTCTGTGACCATAAACGGTTAATTTTTCTATGTTTGCATAGCTATAACCACTATACAAAGTGCCTAGCGCTAAAATTGCTAATGTTCTCATGACTAAAATCCCTATCTAATGTATTTGTTATTAATGCAGCTATGTTAAATACGGCTTAGATAATTTATTGGATGCAACATTTGTTGGTTATTTGTAATTATTTAGGGGTGAGTAAAGATGGGTAACTTAAAAACTACGCCGCACGCTATTGTAATCTTATTACATAAAACTAATAATCGAGTGCTTTAAATGACTTTATAACACTAACAAGACAGAGAGCCCGTATTGAAAGCCAAAGAAATCCGCAATTTTTACATTAACGAAGAGCAATCTGTTTATTTGCTTTCGCACCGCGATGCTAAAAAGCACCGTCAGTGGCTTAACATTTGTATTAAGCAGTTAACACTGCTGGGGTACAAAAATGTAGAAATGATTGGCTCGGGTGCTTTTGGCTTTGTGTTTGCAGGAGATGACGATAACGGCTTACCTTGGGTATTTAAGTTTTCGCGTATTACTCTTGCCCAAAGTGTGCGTGACCGCCTAGAAGATGAAGCGTATATGCTTTCGCAAATTGATAATCCGTTAGTGCCTACCTTTTATGCTTTTGAACGTATTAAAAAACAAGGGATTTTAATGATGGCACGCGCCATTGGAGAGGACCTTGAAAAAGTATCGCTTAAAACAGGGCGCTTTAGTGCCGCGCAAATAATGGCACTCGCGGTTAGGCTTCGTAATGTACTGGTTGATTTACGCAGTCATAAAAATGGCATTAGCCCACAACCTATAGTGCATGGCGATATAAAGCCTTCAAACCTTGTATGGGATGCAAACACTGATGCGCTGTCGTTAGTCGATTGGGGCAGCTCTGTGTATGCACAGTTAGATAGTGATGGTAATCCTGTTGCGAGTAACTTTATGGATTTAATGTCGGGCGATTTAAGCACAACGAATGCGCGTATGGGCGATGTGTACTTTATTGGTGAAGCGCAAATGTCGGGGGAGCAATCATCCCCACGATTTGACGAACAAGGTGTAGCCGCTACGTTGTATGCGCTAGCGTCGGCGCAGTCATGTCGCTTTGGTGCACAAGCTATCCCAGCAAGCAGCTTAGGGCTTCCAAAAGAGCTGGCTAAAGTCATTGACGGTATGCTTTCTAAAAGTAAAGCTCAACGTGATGGTGCTGGTGATTACTTTATGCGTAACATTACAACTATGGCGAAAGCGTATTTACCTGAGTTTGCTAAAAAACCAAAAAAAGCAGATATCCCTTTTTGGTATGGCAACGACGAGCAGCCAGATACGGTTGTGTATAGCTCACGAAAACAATTTTTACGCCAGGCTGATCAGAATCAACAATTACTAGATATAAACGACGCGCAACTTGACCGCTATTATAAAGAGTTTTTGTTTGATACAGGCGATACCGAAAAAGCATTTTTGGCATCAATAAGCCGATTAGCTAAGTACCCTGTAGTAGGTGGGCTTAGTTTTCATTGGAAGAATGAGTCAATGTTTGTTGAATCATCTTTAATTATGCATGACGAATCATTGGGTGATGCGTTTAGTGATGCGATTAATAACACAGTGATGCTTGCGCAAGCGATTAATCAAAAAGGGCTATTTAAGTGCTGTTTGTTTGATGCCCGTAAAACTATTCAACTAGAGCGAGATGGCACGGGGGCATTTAAGTTTGATAGCCTACCAGAGCTTGAATACGAAGTAGTAAGTATGAAAGCAAATGACATAACCCGCCCGCATTCATATTTTGAAGACGGTAAAGACCCTGACGAGCAACTACAGCTACCTAAAAAAGTTATTAAGTGCGTATTTGAGCTTAACCAAATTCATCATACCGGGTGTATTATTTTTGAAGCACTGCCGGACAGAATGAAAATTCACCATTACTACCGATTACTCGATTCGACCAAAGAAGTTGAGTTTAAACGTTTACTAAATAAACTTATGCAATATGCGGTAAATATTACTGATGTTGGTGTTGCGGGCTTTATGAAACTCCCATATAAAAACACCCGTGAGTTTAGTTTACGTGAGCAGCAACAAGAGCATTACTTTCCTAAAAATCCCAAGCTTGTATCTTTATAGAAAGAACCCTTAAATAAAGAGAGCTGCATAAAAAGACAAAGATAAAAAAAAGAGCACAAGTTTGTTCAAATTGTACTCTTTGCTACTTAATTATTTGGTAAGTATTACTAATTATTAAAACACCTTACTAAAGGGCGACGTTGGTGATAGCTCAAATTGATGAGTAAGTTTTTGCGTTTTATTAGTTGCTGTTATTTGATAATGCTGCTTGTGCTCATTGTTACTAAATAGCTTAACGTTAAAGTTAACTTTGGTTAGTTTACTTGGCAAAGAGTAGCGCCCAGTAATGGTTACTTGATCTATGTTGTTGCTTTTATGTTTATGTGACGCTTCTGGGTTTAGCAAAAGTCCGTCAATAGTAAATTTATACTGATGATCCGCTAAATAAACGTTTTTTTTAACTCGCTTAGTTATTAGTTTTTTATGAGTGTTAAACTCAATTATTGACACTTTGCCATCCTTGTTTTCATCAATCCCTTTAAAAGCCGACATAGGGATTGAAAGCACAATAAACACGTTATCATCAACAAAATTCAGCGTACCGTGATCTGCAACCATTAAATGCGCATTTGCTAATGTTGATGTGCTCAATAAGCCCAATGTTGACACACTTAACAGATAATTTTTCATATAAGGCATAACTTACTCCTAATTAAACTTCGCCTTTAACGCAGCGTTGAAAAAACGGATAAGTGTCTGTTGCGTAGTAGTGGTATATCCCTTGAGGAAACTCAGGTGTTACGCCAACGCGGCCATTACATTCATCTAAATCACCAGAGCCTGCTACGTATTCCCAATCTTGTGCAAATGTACCTAATGGGTATATATCGGTAGAAGGGCGGTTTGCGCTTAAAGATGTTATGTGTTGGTAGCTACCGGTCATTACGGTTAGCGCTGAAGTTGCATCATTTGAGTCTGAATAGCCGTAACGTGCATAAATAGGAAAGCCGTCTGCTGCCCAGCCTATTAGAGTCATAGTGGAGCTATTGCCACCTCGCATTGCTACAAAGCCTTCTGGCATACCATGATAGTGATATGTGCCATCGGGTTGTACGTGTGCATTGTTGTCGTCTGTTCCAAAACTAAACGTGTCTTGGCTTAAAGCTTCTATATTCCAATTACCGCTGTTGTCGCCTAAATCACAATCGGTGCCTGAATCATCGCAACTTCCGCCTGTGCCGGCGTCTATTTTAATGCCGTTAAGTACAACACCTATCATTCCACGAGGGCCACCAAGCATGGTTGCTTGTGTTGTTTCTACAGGCTCAAGTGTGTAGCTTTCATTTACTGATTGTTCAGAAATAGTATTTGGGTTATCGGCATTAGGGAATGTACCTACTTCGTGATCAGGTATGCCATTAGCGACTATGTCGCGTGTAGTTCCTGTGCATGACCAATCTGCCACGCTGGTGGCCTGTACTGATACTGACTCGTTATATTCACTGTAGCTATATTCACAAAGCACGCCTTGGGTTGAGCTACTCGTACCTGTACCGTTATCTAAGGTGGTTGGTGATGAATCTGTAGTTGTTGAGGTATCAACTATGCCTTCGCCATCTCCGCAAGCAACTAACGATGAAACAACTAGAGCCAAGGTGCTTAGTTTTATAGCATTTACCCTATTTCGATTATTATTAAGTGCGTGTAGTTTCATTGCTGCTTACCTGATCAATTAAGTTACTCAAACAATAATCAGCAATTGTGCAAATAATGATGACAAATTAGCAATGATGTAAATAGACGAAGTATTAAAGCTAAGTTGAGATTTAACTTTATTGGATTGTGTTTTATTTTAAAATTTCAAAAGTTAAACTAATGCAAAAATAGCTAATATAAAAGGTTACCTTAATGGCTAAAACAAAACCTGTAGTGACGTTACAAAGTCACGGTATTTACTCTAAGTGGGATAGCGAAAGTAAAGCACTGCCACAAATAGAGCAATTTACAACAAATGTAATAGCTGAGGTACATGTTGAGTTTGGCTTAATCGTAAATATTAAAAAGGGTAAAGGCGAAAAGCTTCACTATTGTATATATCATCCAGATATTCCAGACAGTCACGGTGATGTAATGGACCCCTTTGAAGGCGATGTATACGTTAAAAACAGTGATTGGAACTTTTATTTAGGCGACACGCTTTGGTTGCCAATAGAGAATAAATTGGGTGATTGGCGTATGACGATTGAGCTAAATGGGAAAATTATTGCTGATAAAACTTTTAAGGTGGCATTAGAGGTAGAGCGTACTGAAACAGATTTTTGGAAAAACCGAGGGTATTGATTTCTATTTGTTAGCTATATGGTGTGGATGTAATAAAAATTAATAAAAGAGAGTTGTAGAGCCATTTAAAATAGCTCTACAAAATTAAATTAGCGTGTTTAGTTACCCCAAGGGTTACTAGAATTAGAGCGTTGTTTGCGATCACGAGCACGTTGCTTTGATGCTTTTTTTTCCATAATACGTTTTGCATCACTAAAACTTAACTCACATGGCTCACCAGGTTTATGATCAGCTGGGATCACGCGATCACGTGGCGGTAATTCGTATTGCACATCATCAGGTCTAGGTAAGTTTTTTAGGCGATAAAGGTAAAAGTTATCTACTTTTTCTTGTGCCCATTGTGTTTTACGTAAAAATTTAACCGCTGACTTTATATCAGGATTGTTTTTAAAGCAGTTAAGTTGTAAATAAGCGTGTAGGAGCTCCCACCCGTATTGTTCAACCAGCTCTTCAACCACTTGTTCTAATTTAACGCCTTGCAGTGGATTATTACTGAAAAGTTCTTGGTTGCTCATAGGTGTTGCCTCGTTATTAAAATACAAATTGCATTATAAATTTAATAACGAGGCTTTAACAGAGTAAATAGCTTAACTTTGACAATTAACTACAACACGACCGCGAATTTTGCCTTGCATAATTAGCTCTGCGTTATCAATTACGTGTTCTAGTGATATTTCTGTCGAAATTTTATGTAAGTAATCAGCGTTTACTAATTTTGCTAAACGATCCCACGCTTCAATTCTGTCGGCTTTAGGGCGCATTACGCTATCAATGCCTATTAGTGACACACCACGTAATATAAATGGGGCAACTGAGGCAGGTAAATCCATGCCTTGGGCAAGTCCGCAGGCGGTTACTACACCCCCATACTTTAATGATGCACAAATATTAGCAAGTGTATGGCTACCTACTGAATCTATTGCCGCTGCAAAGCGCTCTTTTTGCAAAGGCTTACCAGGATTTGAAAGCTCGTTTCTGTCAATTACCTGTTTAGCACCTAACTCTTTTAAATATTCACTTTGATCTAATCGACCCGTAGCTGCTGTTACGTTGTAGCCAAGCTGGTTTAATAAATAAATAGCAAAGCTGCCTACGCCACCATTGGCACCTGTTACAAGTATTTCGCCAGATTCAGGGTTTATTCCTTGTTTTTCAAGAGCTATAACACTTAGCATAGCGGTATAACCGGCTGTACCTATTTGCATCGCTTGTTTTGGAGAAATACCTGCAGGCAAGGGGATTAGCCAATCGCTATTAAGTGCCGCTTTTTGAGCAAGCCCGCCCCAATGTTTTTCGCCTACACCAAAGCCATTTAATATTACGGTATCGCCATTTTTAAATTCATCGCTGGTGGAATTTGTAACCGTACCCACTAAATCGATACCTGGCACCATAGGAAAACTGCGTACAACAGGGCCTTTACCCGTAATTGCTAAACCATCTTTATAGTTAAGTGTGCTGTATAGCACGTCGATAGAAACGTTTTCGTTTGGTAAATCACTGCTTTCGATAGTCGATAATGAGGCGCTGTAGTTATTATCTTCTTTATTAATAACAATGGCTTTAATTGGGTTATTCATAGGATATCCTTTTAGACCGATCGTCTTTTAATTGGTAAATAAAAACGCATTAGGTTAGTAATGCGCGTAAAAACATTTCTGTATATAAAGTAAGTGGGGTATTTGATTTTGTGAGCTTGGCGCGCATAACCGCACCTTCCCAGCCAATCCAAAAGTACTCACTCATCAATTTTGTATTTACATGACTTGCAATAGTGCCTTGTTGCTTAGCTTGGTTTAAGCAAACCTCTACATGGTTTTGCCAAGCGGTGTAGCTTTGCATTAATCTGGTTTTAAACTCATCACTTAAATGGTTAAGCTCTTGATTTAAGTTACCGACTAAACAGCCACGTTTGTAATCGTATTTTTTCATTCCTTTAATTGCGCTTTGGGTAAAATTAACGATTCGCTCAAGTGGGGGAATATCTTCTTGCTGTAGGTAATGGGTAAGCTTTGCAATAAAGTAACTGTCGTATGCATCAACGAGGGCAATGCCGTAGGCTTCTTTACTTTTAAAGTAATGATAAAAGGAGCCTTTAGGTACAGCCGCTTTTTTTAAAATAGTATCGAGCCCCGTGGCGCTAAAGCCAAATTCAGTTAAGGTTTCTAGGCCCGTGCGAATAAGTAACGCTTTGGTATCGGCGTTCTCTCTGGCTATTTTAGGTGGGCGACCACGGCGTATTGGTGTTGATGTATTTTTGTCCATGTACATATATTAGACCGATCGACTTTAAATAATCAAGCATAAATTTAAATTGTTTAAAAATACTTCAAGTTAGGGGCGGGCTACTAATTTAAGATTAATGAAATAAAAGTGTCACGATTACATTTTTGTTTGGAACTTAGTCAATATTAGTCGGTCACAAATAAAGCACATAAGTGCTTTTTAGCGATTATTGAGTCGCATTTTATTTAGCATAAAACCGGTCAAATTAAATGTTGTATGACCACTTACTTTTTTAAATGTTAATTCATTTTTGCATCAGCAGCTTAGTTAAAGTCAAACAATTTAATTGCTTTTACGATTTGAATTTTACATTTTTATTAACTATTCATTAAATGTAGATTTCACTAATGCTACACAATATACAAATAAAAAGGTGAGGATATTACCGATGAAGAGACAGAAAAGAGATCGTTTAGAAAGAGCTCATTCTCAAGGTTTTAAAGCAGGTTTAGCAGGTCGCTCAAAAGAGCTATGCCCTTATCAACAAGTAGATCCCAAATCAGAGTGGTTAGGAGGTTGGCGTGAAGCGATTGAAAACCGCAACATGTACAAAACCTAAAATCAATAATAGAATTTAAGCAAAAAGGCCTCCACGTTGGAGGCCTTTTTGTACGCATTTAAAAATTAAAACGCGCTAGTGTCTTGGAACAAGCCCACTTTTAAATCTTTTGCTTCGTAAATTACTCGGCCATCTACTTCTACAGTGCCATCTGCAACGCCCATGAACAATTTACGTTTAATTACGCGTTTCATTACAAGGCGGTAAGTTACTTTTTTATTAGTTGGTAAAATTTGGCCAGTAAATTTAACTTCACCCACACCTAGCGCACGGCCAAGACCAGGGCCACCAGACCAACCTAAGTAAAAACCAACTAGTTGCCACATAGCATCTAAGCCTAAACAACCTGGCATTACTGGGTCGCCTTTAAAATGACAATCGAAAAACCAAAGGCTAGGGTCAATATCAAGCTCAGCAACAATTTCGCCTTTCCCATGAATACCGCCATCAGCAGTAATAGAGGTAATGCGATCCATCATTAACATGTTGTCACTTGGTAAACGGCAGTTACCTTCACCAAACATTTCACCTTGACCACACAGGATCAACTCTTCTTTTGTATAGCTATTTTTAGGTTCCATAACACTTATCTTCGCTTAGAAATTGCCAAGTACTTTAGCGTACACTTGTACGCTAAACAACTCGGAGCAGTTAAAAAATCAAAATATTGCATATTAAATAATCAATCAATCAACGCGATTGGTTTTTGCACTATAAAACCGCGCAATTACAATCAGAAATCATTATAATTAACGCTGTCTTATAACCAGTCTAAAGGAAGTTTATGATCCTTTTTGTTAACTCACTAACTGTGATTGATTTTTCTTACTTATGTAACAAACGCGGCGCCGTTGGCGAGAGCTGGATTGTTGATTTAACTTTGCACGGTAAACTTAACGAAGAGTCTATGGTTTTAGACTTTGGTTTAGTTAAAAAGCAAATTAAAGGCATTATAGATGAGTGTATTGATCACCGTTTAGCAATTCCTACAGGGCTTAATGGTACTGTATCTGAATTTGACGAGCATAAAACACTCGACTGTACATTTGGTGAAAATATTCACTTAGCTATGAGCGCTCCTCATCAAGCTTATTGCATGATTAACGCAGATGAAGTAACTGTTGAATCGGTTACCGAATTTTTAATTGCGACTATTTTACCGAAGCTACCAGATAACATCGAAAAAATTGAGCTGTCTCTTAAGCCTGAACACAGCCAAAGTTTTTACTATCATTACAGCCATGGCCTTAAAAAGCATGACGGTAATTGCCAGCGTATTATTCATGGGCATCGTTCTCAAATTGGTATTAGCCTAGATGGTATTTCTATGCCGCGCTTGCAAAAAGAATGGTCTCAAAAGTGGGAAGATATTTACTTAGCCACCAGTGAAGATCAAATTAACGCTGCTGATTTAAAACACATAACAGCCAAAGCGGGTGATGTATGTTTTGCTTATACATCGGCACAAGGCTATTTTGAAATGGCTATAAGCGAGTCTCGTTGCGACATTTTGCCAGTAGATACCACTGTAGAATGTATTGCTGAACATGTAGCTGGCCAAATTAAAGCCCAATACCCAGAAAAAGCAGTGAAAGTAACGGCTTATGAAGGTGTTGGAAAAGGATCGATTAGTTATGTTTAAAACACTTTTAGCAACAGCGCTTGTTGCCTCTGCTAGCTTTAGTGCTATGGCGCTTGAGTTAAAAGGACATTTAACACAAGGCGGTTTAGTTACTGGAAAGCTAGAAAACGCTAAATCAGTAAGCTTAGATGGCAAAAGCTTAAAACTTTCACCAAAGGGTGACTTTGTATTTGGTTTTGGTCGTGACGCTGAAACTACTCATACTTTAAAATGGGTAGATAACAATGGTAAATCGCATTCACAGCCAATAGCTATCACAAAGCGCGAATATAAAATTGATAAAATTACCGGTGTAGCTAAAAAATATGTCTCTCCGCCAAAAGAAGTTAGTGCGCGTATAAGCCGCGAAGCAGTTGCTGTGCGAAAAGCCAGAGAAGTAGACTCTGATTTATTGTACTTTTTAGACCCTGTGTTAAAGCCTGCAGAAGGGCGCATATCGGGTGTTTATGGTAGTCAGCGCTATTTTAATGGCGAGCCTCGTCGTCCGCACTTTGGCTTAGATATCGCGAATAAAACGGGCTCTCCTGTTTACGCGCCTATTAGTGGTACCGTGGTATTTGCTGAACCTGATTTATACTACTCTGGCGGAACATTAATTATTGATCATGGCCATGGTATTACCTCAACTTACATTCACTTAAGTAAGCTTGATGTAAAAGTGGGTGATAAAATTGAGCAAGGTAACAAAGTGGCTGAAATTGGTGCAACTGGACGTGTAACTGGTCCTCACCTAGATTGGCGTTTTAACTGGAAAGGCGAACGCCTTGATCCTGCATTACTAATGCAAGATACATTAGCAAACAAAAAGTAGAGATTATGACTGACGTAAATCGCGATGCAATAATTGCTCAGCGTATTGAAGACTCAACCACATCGGTAACTAAAACCGTGTTTCCAGGGCGTACTAATCATCACAATACTTTATTTGGTGGTGATGCACTGGCGTGGATGGATGAAGTGGCATTTATAGCCGCTACTCGTTTTTGCCGTAAGCCTTTGGTAACTATATCTTCTGATAGAGTCGACTTTAAAGAAGCCATACCAGCAGGTACTTTTGCAGAGTTAATAGCTAAAGTAGTGCATGTAGGTAACACCAGCTTAAAAGTTGACGTAGATATATTATTAGAAACTATGCACAAAGACGATAAGCATTCAGCCATTAGTGGCAGCTTTACCTTTGTTGCAGTTGATGATAACCACAGACCGACTCCGGTAGTATGCGAAAAAATGATTTATGGTTTTGATTAACTTAAAGCTTTGAATATGCGCTAAAGCAAATTTATATAAGCACCTTAATTGGTGCTTATATAAAACACCTAAAAGAACACATCATACTAAATATTCATAAAGTATAACCTCAACAACAGAGTGAGTATTAACTAAAAAAGTAATCAAACTGAAGCGAATTGATAGGGGTGAGAGATGTTGGATTTGGATACTAAAAAGGTATGCTTTTAACATACCTTTTTGGTTATATTTAGCTTTTAATTACATTTATTAATACTTACATAAATACTTTTTAAAGTACCATTGCTGCAATCCAGCCAAATATCAGCAGCGGTATGTTAAAGTGAATAAACGTTGGAATAACAGAGTCTCTAATGTGGTCGTGCTGGCCATCGGCATTTAAACCCGATGTTGGGCCAAGCGTTGAGTCTGAAGCAGGAGAGCCTGCATCACCTAAAGCGCCCGCAGTACCAACAAGCGCAGCGGTAGCCATAACAGAAAAGCCAAGGTCTAAACATAAAGGAACAAACAAAGTTGCAATAATAGGCACTGTTGAAAACGAACTGCCAATTCCCATTGTAATTAATAACCCGACTAACAAAATAACACCGGCGGCCAAAGGTTTATTACCATCAAAAAGGGCGGCTGCGCTGTGTACTAAGCTTGCTACATCGCCAGTGGCTTGCATAACCGATGCAAAACCTTGTGCCGATATCATAATAAAGCCAATCATGGCCATCATCGCAACGCCTTTACTAAATACGTCACCGTTTTCTTCCCACTTAACTACACCAAAAACACTAAATATCATTACACCTACTAAGCCACCTAAAATCATTGAGCCACTTAGGTTTTGTGCAAGAAGTGAGGCAAGTACTGCAAAAAGCCCCACAATCATTACTTTTTTAGGGTTTTCTACCTCAGCAGATTTACTCACAGTTGTTAATGGGAGCTCGGTGTATTCGCGGCGTTTTTTGTAAGTAATAAATACCGCAATAAGCAATCCAATAAACATACCTAATGCAGGAATTATCATCGCCACAGGGACTTGGGTATTTACAATGTCTAGGCCGTTATCAACTAGGTTTTTGTGCAAAATCGAATATAAGTAAATACCCCCAAAACCATAAGGAAGCACCATGTAAGACGTTGCTAATCCAAATGTTAAAATACACGCTATAGCACGCCTGTCTAATCTTAACTGATTAAAAACAACAAGTAACGGCGGGATCAAAATAGGAATAAACGCTATGTGTACAGGGACTAAGTTTTGCGAAGAAATTGCACAACCTAAAATAATTAATAAAATGAAGTAACTTAAAAATGTTTCATTACCGCTGCCTTTTGCATTTACTTTAGCAAGTAGCTTATCAGCGAGAATGCGTGTTAAACCCGACTTAGAAATAGCAACGGCAAACGCGCCGAGCATAGCATAACTTAGTGCAATTTCAGCTCCAGCTGAAAGGCCAGAATTAAACGCATCAACACTTTCTTTTATGCCCAAGCCTGCAGTAAGACCTGCAACTAACGCGCTTATGATCATGGCAACAATGACGTTAACGCGAGCAAGAGATAGCCCGAGCATTAAAATAACGCCTATAACAACAGCATTCATAGTATTCTCTATTTGGAAATTTTAATTAATTTTATCAGATCTTTAGCCTGAGTTTTACGCTCTTTCGTAAAAGGTTTTTTACCATAGCGTACTTGGTTAAATAACTGCCTAAAAGTGTTTATAGATTGTGCAGAACGAGGAAGTTGATCAGCAAAAAAGTCTAACTGCTGACTCGGTGTTAAATTATCGGGTGTATTTATTTTTTGTTTTTTAGCCCATGCTTTTACTTCATAAAACTCTTTAACCATAGGCGCTAATTTAGACGGGCGTTTTGGCAAGTTTAAATAAATAAAATAACCTATAAAACAAAAACCAGCTGTTAGTAAAACCATTAATGGTACAAGCCAAATGTTTTTACTACCAAAAATCGATTTTAAAAAATCATTTTGTTTTTCTTCGTCAAAACCAAGTACCCAGCTAGACCATTGATAATCGAGGTTTTCAAGTTCCAACCTTAACCAATTAAAAGCGGGGAAATTACTTAAACTCACTAAACCAAAATCAAGGTTACTTTTAAATTCGTCATTCAGCTCTTCGTTTTGCGAAAGTGAGCCATTTAAACGCTCCGGAGCTACAACAGCGGTTGCATCAAAAATAACCCAACCTTCGTTTTGTAGATATACTTCTACCCATGCATGTGCGTCGTATTGGCGAACAGTGAGCGTATTATTATCTTGATTTAATTCGCCACCTAAATAGCCACTTACTAGTCGAGCGGGTATACCTGCGGTTCTAAAAATGTACGCAGCGGCACTGGCATAGTGGCCACAAAAGCCACGTTGATTATCAAATAAAAATTGATCTATGGTGTTATCGCCGCTCATAGGAGTGGGTGTTAATGTGTAAGTAAATCCCGTACCTGCAAAGTACTGTAATAAGCGATTATAAAAATCGCGGTCAGAGTGTGTATTTTGCTTTAAGTTTTTAGCAAGTGATGATGTTTTTACATTCTTTTTATTGGAGAGGTATTTGTAGCGTTTTTCTTCAAATTCGCCAAGCGGTAAAGTTGTGAAGTTAAAGCTATTTACATCGTATTGTAAGTTTTTAGCTTGGCGACTTTTTTTACGTAATAAACCTAGCGAATTACCTTCAACATTTGGTGAGTTACTACTGGAATACGCTAAACCATAGAGCCATTTTTGTGTAGCAGGCTCTGTAATAACTGAGTAGCTTGCAATAAGTTGCTCATCATTTTCGCTCTGCGTATTTGTTTTTACATTATTATATTTTAAAAAGTCAGACGTAAGCCACGCATTACCATTAAACTCATCATGGACTATTGCTCGCCAATAATAAGGCGCTACAGGTTTTTCTTCGTTAAATTTAGCTCTAAACACAAGTTCATCTGAGTTTGAAAGCTTTGCAATATCGAATGGATCGACTTGTTCAGAAAGCCCTGTTTTAGCAAGCTTAGGCCCAGGAAGCTGCCAAAAGGCGGGCATTTTTGGCAAAAAAAGCAGTAAAAATATAGCTAAAGGAAGCGCTAAAAGTAGCAGTTTACCGCTTTGTTTAGAGGCTATTTTTAAATTATGTTTGGACTCGAGTAAGCCAAGTACTGCAAAGTTTAATATGTATAAACTACTAACAGTTAAAGTCGTTAAAATGCTTTGGTTAAATAAATACACAGATGAGAGTGAAAAAAACGTAAGCGTTGTAATTACATGATAGTGTTTTTTGGTTTTAGCCTGTAGCAGCTTAAATAAACTAGCAAGTAGCAGCATGGCCACAAATAAAATAACCGTATCCGACATGCCTACTGTGTAGAGCATTAAACCGAGTGACACACCTGCGAGTATATTTGCCAGCCAAGCATTTGGCTTTGGTTTATTACTCAGCGTTATGTAAAAGTTCCATGCACAAATAAGTGAAAGTACACCAACAAAAACAAGCGGTAAATGTGATACAAAAAATACAATCAAACATGCATATATAAAAGACAGCGAATAATTTATTACTTTTTCGTTTTTAAGTATGTCCATTACACATCACCATTAAATGAGCATAAGAATTCTAAGCATTGCTGCTTATGTTGCTGTCCGGTATTTGTATTTATTGTTTTATTCGGTAGCTTTAACATAAAAGGGGTGTTTTTCTCGGTTGCTTCACACACTAAAAAGCATAACTGGCTTAACCGTTGTTCTGTATCTCCATTCATTAACGTAAAATCGAAGAGCGCATTCGCTGTTTTAAAGTCTACAAACTCTTTAACTAACAACTGCTGTGTTTTTGCGTAATGCTTCCACGACACTCTTTGCAAGCCCATCTCAGGTAAGTGTGGGATAAGAGACTCAAACTCTTCGCTACCAGATTGTGTAGAAATACCTTTATCGGCTTGCTCATCAAGCATAGAAACATGCGCGTCACAGTGAACCTGTTCAAGCGACGGGTATACAAATACATCTTGTTGTAATTGAATGTAGCTCCAAACAGTTATCAAACCAAAGGGATAGTTACTCGCTATTTTAATACGTTGCACTGAGTACTTACCGCGTGAGCTGTAGGGTAAGTTGAGTGTAAGTAACTGAGGTTTACTATCAACTTGGCCGGTATGTTTGTGAGTTTGCTCACTACCTTGATATGTTAAATTAATAGATTGGGTAACAGAAGGGCTTTGTAATTCAAATATAATACTCGGTTTTTGAGGAGCGTAGCTGTTAAATGCATCTTTAAATTTAACTGTTAAGCCTTTAGCGTTACTGTAGCCCATTAATACAGCAATAATCATTACCACAAACATAAGATAAGACATTATTAAAATTAAATTATTTTGATAATTAATGCCCATCACAAAGTTTAAAATAGCTACAACTATAAAATACCAACCAAGGGATGATGGCAATACATAAATTGTTCTGTGTTCAAGTGTAATTGAGTTTTTTAAATGTTTATTTTTTAATAACTTATTAAATACACTTTGCTTAAATGACTTAAATAAAGAAGGGCGCTTAGCTGTTTTTTTTGGCATAAAAGTTTATACCGGAACTAATACGTTTTTTAAAATATCGTTTACTTGTGCTTCACCTGACTCATTATGCAAACCTAATCGATGCTGACACACACTTACAAATACGGCTTGAACATCTTCTGGCATTACAAAATCACGACCATCAATAAAGGCCCACGACCTAGCTGCTTTAGCCAAAGCCATACTAGCACGAGGTGATAACGATGATGCAAAAGCGTTGCTTGTGCGTGTGTAATTAACAAGCTCTATAATGTAGTCAATAACCGGGCTACTTAAAGAAATTTGGCTTATCTGAGTTTGAATTGCCGCTAACTCTTGTTGGTTAATACGCTTAGGTAATTGGCTGTAATCTCGTTTTTGCATATTCAAAATTAAGCGTTTTTCGGCTTCTTTAGGTGGAAAACCTAAGCTAATGCGCATTAAAAATCGGTCTAATTGCGACTCAGGTAACGGGTAGGTACCTGATTGGTAAAGCGGGTTTTGTGTTGCAATCACAAAAAATGGATTTGGCAGCGTATATTTTTTTCCATCAACTGTTACTTGTTGCTCTTCCATTGCTTCAAGCAACGCACTTTGTGTTTTAGGCCCTGCGCGGTTTATTTCATCAGCTAAAACAACTTGGCTAAAAATAGGGCCTTTATGAAACGTAAAACTGTGCTCGGTAGAGTTAAATACATTAGTACCCAGAATATCAGCAGGGAGAAGATCACTGGTAAACTGTATACGCTGATACGATAAACCTAACACAGCTGACAATGCATGAGAAAGAGTGGTTTTTCCCATGCCAGGCAAATCTTCAATGAGTAAATGCCCTTCGCTAAATAAGCATGTAAGTGCCAGTTTTATTTGTTGTTGTTTACCAAATATAACACTCGAAAGATCTTCTATAATCGCAGTAACGGTACTATGCATGCTAACCTTATTATTATTCTATTATTTCTAGACGCTTCATTACAGTGTCTACTTTTTTTGTATTAAAAGGTTTTGCAATAAAACCTTTAGCGCCCATTTCCCACGTGTTTTGTACGTTTTCGAGACTATTGTGGCCCGAACACATAACAACATGAGTGTGCGGGTAAGCACTATTAATGTATTCCAATATCTCTGCACCGTTAGAGTCTGGTAAATCTACATCTACAAATATAACGCCTGGCGGTTTATTGTCCATAATAGGTTTGGCAGAGCTAAAATCAGCACTTTCTAATATATCTTCAAACCCTAAGTCAGTTAAAATTTGGTTTAGATAATCACGAATTTCCTTAACGTCATCAATAATGAGGATGGGCTCTAGCGGGCGAACAAATTCCATATGTAGGTTACTTCTATTTTGAATACATCTAAGTGCTTTAATACTAAGCTAACCCCATCATAAGCTCAAGAACGTTACTTAAAAAACACCAATAAATAAACTGTTTATAGGTTTGCCCAACAACGTATTTTTAAAGGATTATCTGCTCTCATATCTTCTACTAACTTATATTTTCATTAATTGTAATGAACAATAATGACGTATTCATAAGAAATTCCTTAATCCAATACAACATTCCATCAAAACTTGATGTAACAAATTTGCTACTTAACTTATTGATTCAAAAATATTTACATATGAATTCGATTTTTTGTAAACGTTTTGTAATAAAAAATCGTTGACCTTCTAAATTCATTCTGTGATTATGCTCAGCAGATGGGCTTATGCTCACAAGTGCAGTTTCATTAACCACTTAATGTTTTGCTCAGTCAGCCTCATCTATACACACTGAATTAATACCAATTTCATTAAATGAAAATGCAATTTAATAAAGTTGGCATCACACACCACACTAAATAAAGAGCTTATTATGTTGAATAATAAAAAGACTAAATTTGCAATTTCTCTCATAGCGGCAGCTATGGCTACATCGGCTCCAGCACAGGCTGATATTTCTGAATATTTAGATCGCGTTGACGTAGACTTTTTACTAATGCAAAACTTTCAGTCAATTCAGGCTAAAGATGGTGCATTTCGTCCAGAAGATGAAGAACAAGAATCAGGATTTGGCCGTATTAGAGCTAATCTAATGCTTAAATTTCATATTAACGAGTTCATCACTGCCGATATAGATATTGCAGAAGAGCCTAATGACTTTGGTGGCGAAGATCGTGACTTTTCATTTCACAACGATTTTGCAGGTGTTGAATTTGACTTACTAGGTCTATATGGCACACCAAAAGAAAACGCAAATTTAACACTGCGTTTGGGTAATATTGGTGGCTCACCATTTCAATTTAAAGGCTTTCAAGACGGCGCAGATAACCAAAGTAATGCACTTATTGGTAATGGTATTACCGATTACGCAACCGCAGAAAACGGCGCACAGCTAAGTTACAGCGAAACTTTCGATAGTGGTGTAGTACGTGCTTATAATGTTACAGGTCACATTACGACTTCAAGTTTCGGTGAAGCATTTCAAGAAGACAGAGGTTATAACTACCGACTTCAAGGTACTCTAGAATTTGAAGGTGGCTTTAAAGCAGGCTTAAACTTATTAAAAGCGAATCAAGGCGACCAGTTACGTTTTGAAAATGGCGTAGCAAGTCTTGATGGTGTAACCACAACAAACTATCGCTTTGGCGATGGTGAAAACTATAATTTCTCAGCGTCACCTTCAAACGAGCGTGACACTCACGTTGGCGCAATGCCAGGGCTTGAGCAATCAATCATCCAGCTTAACTTAGCTTATCAACCATCTGACGAAACTAGCTTAATTTTTATGGTTGGTAAATCGTCTGATGATTACACATTTGCAGATGCCGCTGGTAATGCAGTTGCCGGTATTACCTACTTTGGTACAAACGGCATAGCTGATGAAAATGGCACTACTTTTGATTCAAACAGTGTAATAGAAGGCGACTCATCGGTTGAGTACTTCGTGTTTGAAGCACAACAATATCTAATCCCTAAAAAGCTATATGTAGCGGCTCGTTATGCAGAAGCCGATAACACTTCCGACTTAATTGAACAAACAGACAACACAGTAGAGCGTATTCAAGTAGCCGCAGGTTACTGGTTTAACGATAAAACGCTTTTAAAAGTTGAGTATGTTAACCAAGAAGAAGGTGTTAATTCGGGCGGCCAAATCGGTAAAGGATTTGACGGCTTCACTTCTGAAATATCTGTTAAATTTTAAATCATTATCCAACTAGTCTAACTATTTAAACAAAGGACCTAAAAAGGCACTTTGCGGGCAGTTTTATGCGTTAAAACTGCCATAAATAGAATTGGTAATAGATTGAAATTTAATAGCACTTGTTAAAACATAACGTGTATGGGGAATACCCGATGAAAAATAAATTAATTATGCTCGCGTGTGGCTTTATAAGCATGGGCGCTGCGGCAAAAGAAACAATCACAATAGCGACTGTTAACAATGGTGACATGATCACCATGAAAGAATTAAGCAGTGACTTTACCAGCCAAAACCCGGATATAGATCTAAAATGGGTTACTCTAGAGGAAAACATTCTTCGCCAACGTGTCACAACCGATGTTGCAACAAAGGGCGGCCAATACGATGTTATGACCATAGGTACTTATGAAGTACCAATTTGGGGCAAGCAAAATTGGCTAAAAGAGCTGGATAATTTAGGTGAAAACTACGATTTAGACGATTTAATTCCGGCAATTCGAAGCGGTTTAACGATTAACGACAAGCTTTATGCTGCGCCATTTTATGGCGAAAGCTCAATGGTTATGTACCGCACTGACTTAATGGAAAAAGCAGGGCTGACAATGCCTAAAGCCCCAACATGGGACTTTATACGCAAAGCTGCTAAAGCGATGACAGATAAAAAAGAAGGTGTTTATGGCCTTTGTCTACGTGGTAAAGCAGGTTGGGGCGAAAACGTTGCGCTTATTACATCCATGGCAAATTCGTTTGGTGCTCGTTGGTTTGATGAAAATTGGAAACCTCAGTTTAATACCCCAGAGTGGGAAAATACCCTTCAGTATTATGTCGATGTGATGAAAGAATCTGGTCCTGCTGGTTCATCTGCAAACGGTTTTAATGAAAACCTTGCACTTTTTCAAACCGGAAAATGTGGTATTTGGATTGATGCAACCGTTGCAGGCGCATTTGTTACTAACAAAAAAGATTCAGAAGTTGCCGATAAAGTAGGGTTTGCACTTGCGCCAGATAATGGTCTAGGTAAACGCGGTAACTGGTTATGGTCTTGGACTTTAGCCGTACCGGCAAGCAGCAAAAAACCAGATGCCGCAATGAAATTTATTAGCTGGGCGACATCAAAAGAATACACTCAACTTGTAGCTGACAAAAAAGGTTGGGCAAAAGTACCGCCAGGTACACGTAAATCACTTTACAGTAATCAAAAGTACATGGACGCAGCACCGTTTGCGCAAATTACCTTAGATTCTATCCAATCTGCAGATCCTAAAAATCCAACCGTTAAACCGGTGCCTTATGTAGGTATTCAGTTTGTTGCTATTCCTGAGTTTCAAGGAATTGGTACAGCTGTTGGGCAACAATTCTCAGCAGCATTAACTGGCCAAATGACCGTTAAGCAAGCGCTTAGTACGTCTCAGCACCTCGTTGAGCGAACAATGCGTAAAGCTCGCTATCCTAAATAGCATGTAATGGGCGGGTAAGTACTCAAACTTACCCAATATTTTATGTCAATTCTATTTACTTGTTAGTTATAAACGCTATCAAGGGTTTCTGATTTTCACTTGATAGTTAACAAGTAAATAGAATTGGCTTTTTTAAGGTCACCTTTATGGCAACAACTAACTCGCGCACGCTTGCTCGGTTTATGCTTCTTCCAAGTGTAATTTTATTACTTGCTTGGATGATAGTTCCGCTGTGTATGACACTGTATTTTTCTTTTATTGATTACAACTTACTCGTTCCAGGGGATAAAGAGTTTGTAGGCTTTTTAAACTATGAATTTTTCCTAACTGATCCGGCTTTTTTTGAATCATTTTTTAACACGCTCTACCTAGTAACTGGGGTTTTACTTATCACTATTTGTGGTGGTATTAGCTTAGCTATTTTACTAGACCAAGCAATATGGGGACGAAACTACGTTCGCATTATGGTACTAGCCCCATTTTTTGTAATGCCAACTGTGTCGGCATTGGTATGGAAAAACATGCTAATGAACCCAGTTAATGGCTTATTTGCACACTTTGCTATTTGGCTTGGCTTTGAACCTATCGACTTTTTTGCTCAAATGCCGCTATTTTCAATCATCATAATTGTGTCTTGGCAGTGGTTACCGTTTGCAGCTTTAATACTGCTAACAGCAATACAATCACTCGACCGTGAACAATTAGAAGCGGCTGATTTAGACGGAGCTGGCCCATTTAGTAAGTTCTTTTACATCGTTTTACCGCACTTATCGCGCGCTGTAACTGCGGTTATATTAATCGAAACTATATTTTTACTGTCAATTTTTGCTGAAATATTAGTTACAACCAGTGGCGGTCCTGGTTATTCGTCAACCAATATAACGTACTTAATTTATACGCAATCGCTACTTCAGTTTGATGTAGGCGGCGGTTCGGCAGGGGGCATAGTTGCAGTTATTATTGCAAATATAGTCGCTATATTTTTAATGCGCTTAATTGGCAAAAACTTGGAGGGTTAATTATGACTATAAAAGATAGCCGTCGTTCCAAACTAATTTATACCATTGCTGCATGGACAATAAGCGGCATGATTTTCTTTCCAATTTTATGGACGTTAATCACCAGCTTTAAAACGGAAGCCGAAGCAATTTCAGCAAGCCCAAGCTTATATGCGTTTGATTGGACGCTCGAAAATTACCGCGATGTACTGTCGCGCTCGCCATACTTTAACCATTTTTGGAACTCTGTAGTTATATCACTAGGTTCAAGTTTACTGGGTTTATTAATTGCTGTACCTGCTGCTTGGTCTATGGCTTTTGTACAAACTAAAAAAACAAAGCATTTATTAATGTGGATGCTTTCAACTAAAATGTTACCACCAGTAGGCGTACTTATTCCGATTTATTTATTGTTTCGCGACTTTGCATTACTCGATACAAAATTAGGTTTGGTTATTGTAATGACACTCATTAACTTACCAATAATGGTATGGATGCTTTACACCTACTTTAGAGAAATACCAAACGAAATACTTGAAGCTTCTCGTATGGATGGCGCAACAATTGGTGAAGAAATATTCCATGTTTTATTGCCAATAGCCTTACCAGGTATAGCCTCAACGCTATTACTCAATGTTATTTTGTCGTGGAACGAAGCGTTTTGGACACTTATTTTAACCGCTGCAAATGCTGCACCTTTAACGGCATTTATTGCCAGTTACTCAAGCCCTGAGGGGTTATTTTACGCTAAGTTATCGGCAGCATCTGCCATGGCCATTGTGCCAATTTTAATACTTGGTTGGTTTAGTCAAAAACAATTAGTGCGTGGATTAAGTTTCGGCGCAGTAAAATAGGAGAATACACATGGGCAGCATCACACTAAAACAAGTCACTAAAAACTTTGATGAAGTAAACGTAATTAAACCGCTCGACTTAGAAATTAAAGACGGTGAATTCATCGTTTTTGTTGGGCCATCGGGCTGTGGTAAATCTACATTACTTCGTATGATCGCAGGTCTTGAAGATACCACCAGTGGTAATATAGAAATTGACGGCATTGACGCCACAAAAACACCGCCGGCAAAAAGAGGCTTGGCAATGGTGTTTCAATCTTATGCGTTATACCCGCATATGACCGTGCGTAACAATATTGCTTTTCCTTTAAAAAGAGCCAAGGTAAGCCCTGCAGAAATTGAGAGTAAAATTGCTAACGCTGCTAAAATTCTTAATTTGACCGATTATTTAGATCGAAAGCCAGGGCAATTGTCGGGCGGTCAGCGCCAGCGCGTAGCAATAGGGCGCGCAATTGTACGCCAACCTTCGGCATTTTTATTTGATGAACCGCTTTCGAATCTTGATGCGTCATTACGTGTAAATATGCGTTTAGAAATATCTGAATTACATAAAAGCTTAGCTACAACAATGGTTTATGTTACGCACGATCAGGTTGAAGCCATGACAATGGCAGATAGAATCGCGGTATTTAATGCCGGTATTATTGAACAGGTAGGCACACCTTTAGAGCTTTATAAAAACCCAGTAAACAAATTTGTAGCTGGTTTTATTGGCTCTCCAAAAATGAATTTTATAGATGCTCCACAAAATGAAAATGCGAATGTTAGTTGTATTGGTATACGACCAGAGCATATAACACTCTCTACTGAGCAAGGCACGTGGGCTGGTACTGTCGGTGTAATTGAACATTTAGGGTCGGAGAGCTTTTTACATATAAATATTGAAGGCAAAGGGACCGTAACAGTAAAAGCAGATGGTGATTGTCCGTTAAAATATGGCGACAGTATTTACCTAAGCGCACCGGATGATAAAGTATTAAAGTTTGATAATAACGGTTTAACAATTCGCTAAAGCCAATCTTTAATTACCTTAAATAGCACCTTTATAAGGGTGCTATTAACTAAATTCTAATTACATAATCCTATGAAACCTAGGTATTTTTTATTAAGGAATGGTATATTTAAAACTATAAATAACAAAAACGTTATTGATAAATAGATAATCCAAAATTAATAAAATAATTTATATAGCAGCACATATAATTAAAATTATGTAATGAAAATAAGGACTTAGTTTTCCTTCTATTTTAAGAGGTTTACGTGGTAAAGCTATCAAATACAGAAATTAGAAAGCTAGATGATGCAGCCAGAGCAGGGTGGTTATATTATGTTGGCGGTAACACACAAGATGAAATTGCCAAAAAGCTAAATATATCTCGTCAATCTGCACAAAGAATGGTCGCATTATCTGTGAGCCAAGGATTAATTAAAGTTAGACTTGACCACCCGATTGCTAAATGTATGGATTTGGCCGAAAAATTAAAAAGCCGTTTTGGGTTAGATTCGTGTGAAGTTGTACCGAGCGATCCATCTGAACCTTCATCTACATTAGGTTTGGCTCAAGCTGGCGCGGCAGAAATAGAACGTCATTTAAAATCAGAACAACCCAAAGTACTTGCTATGGGAACCGGTCGAGTTTTACGTTCATGTGTGGATGAGCTAAGAACCGTTGATTGTCCGCAACATAAAATTGTAGCCATGCTAGGTAATATGGCTTTGGATGGATCGGCTTCACCTTATGATGTTGTAGTAAGAATGGCCGAACACACCAATGCAAAACATTATCCAATGCCATTGCCAGTTTTACCAAGAAGCATTGAAGAAAAAGAACAGTTGCACGCACAACAAAATATTACCGGTAATTTAAAACTCGCTAAAGATGCCGATGTAACATTTGTGGGTATTGGTAGCTTAGGTGAAAAGTCGCCATTACATATAGATGGTTTTATTGATGCGCAAGAACTTAAAGAGTTACAAGATCTGGGTGCTGTTGGTGAAATGATTAGTTGGGTGTTTGATAAAAACGGTAAGCTTTTAGATTGCACAGTTAATCAGCGTGTAGCAAGTACGCCATTAAAAACAAATGCTAACAAACAGATTTATGCGATAGCTGCTGGTGAAGAAAAAGTGTTAGCCATTTTGGGCGCAGTAAGGTCAAACATGATCAGTGGATTAATTACTAACGAATATACAGCTGAGCGTTTACTTAGTATTGATTAAACAAATTGATAAATAAAGTATCTGTATTAGTAATACTAGTTATTGTAATAAAAACACTTAATGTCCGATACCGTCTAGTATTGGACATAGTAAGGGCGCATTTAGGCGCTCTTTCTATATATACATTAACTACCTATAATTTATATTATGTTAAATAGCATAAATAAATACGTAACCAAGTTACTCACCTTCATTAATTAACGTATAAACGCGATATTTTGACTATTTAATAAGCATTAACCTACTTATCTTAATAGTTAATGTTTTTCCCATTTACGCTATTAGCTTCTTGAACATATAAAAATACCGCTTGGTTATTAATATATCCAAGCGGTATTAACAATAACTTCCTAGTAGATATTTCATCCAGTAAAATTCAAGATGTTGAATTTAATGGCTTTTTAACTATCCTACTGATGTACTTGCTGAGACTTTAGAATTTTTTATCATTCATGAATTCACTAATAAGCTCAGATACTTTATCTGGATACTCATCAACAACCCAATGTGCGGCTTTATCTATCCAAACCAATGATGAATTTTGAATTGCTTCTTCTAACATTGGCGCATATTTTGGCTTTTGAAATTTGTCTTCTTCACCCCATAATATAAGTGTTTCATGAGGTAAGCTTTTAAGATCGCCTGCAATAGCTTGTGTATATTCTTTATTGAGTCTGCGCATGTTACTAAATAAAGCGGCTTTTCCTTGCTCATTGCTCCATGGTTTTAAGTATATTTCCATTAACTCTTCAGTCATTACGCTAGAATCGTATACACCTTTAGGCATGAAATCTCTTAATGTATCAATAAATTCAGCTACACTTGTCTTTTCTTCTACACCAGGTTCTAGCAAAGGTTCAAATTCTGGTATTGGCCAAGAATCAAAACATACACTATCTATTAAAACTAATCCGTTTATTTTATCAGGATGATTTACCGCCATTAATTGAGCAACACCACCACCAATATCATGTGCAGCAATATTAACTTTAGAAATACCGAGCTCTTCCATAAACTTACACATTATTCTACATTGCGCATTTATAGATACATCGGTGTTAATTGGCATATCTGATTCACCAAAGTTTAGTAAATCAGGCGCTATTACTCGATGTTCTGATGCGAGTTTGGGCATCACATTTCGCCATAAAAATTTGTTAGTTGGTATGCCATGTATTAATAATAAAGGTGTGCCTTGTCCCATTTCTTGATAAGCAATTTGATGACTTTCTACTGTAACGTACTGTGTTTTGCTCATAATTTTGCCTCGTTAACTTTAAAAATTATAATGTTTAATAAACTATAAAATTAGAATATAACCTTATAAAGCAAATTCCATCCCAAGATGTGCATTTATTAATTATTAAAAAATATTAATGTTTTGAAAGTTAAACCCTTGTGATACGTGGGCTCTAGGCTAAATAAATTTACTAACTTTATAATATTACAGCGTTTAATAATTGAGATTATTAACCGCTTTAAAAAGTGTGAAACGATGACTCGTATACATGCAACAATTACAAAAGCGTAGTTTGTAATAATTTAAAGTAATTATTCTTATTAAAGGATTTTTACAAATTTAAATATATTAAAGGTTCATATACACAAAAGCACTAAATAAATATTAGTCTTTAAAAAATTATAATTTAATTTTTTAATAAGCTATAAATAAAAATAGTTAACCGCCCTACTGTTTCTATTTATCATTCCAAGAAAGTTCTAATATTTTCAATTAATACGCTTTGCTTAACTGGCTTTAACAAAAGACCGTTAAACCCAAGCTTCACGTACTTATTATTACTATTTTCGTTTTCACTAAATGTATGAGCTATAATTTTTGTTGCTGATGCGTCAGCATGCTTCCTGATTTTTAGCATTGCATCAGTGCCTGTAAATTGCGGCATTACTATATCCATTAAAATAATATCGTAAATATTTTGAGAAACCATCAATAGCGCCTCTATAGCACTTGATGCGAAATCTATTAAAATATTTTCTTCATTAAGCATTTTTCTTATTACTATTTCTATTAGTAAGTCATCATCTACTAAAAGTAGTCGTTTAGTTTTATTTATTGGCGTTACTTTAAACTCGATAACTTCTGCCATATTTTCATTAATGTTTTTCATTTATTACCCCAGCGGCTTATCTTTTTAAAATACGTGTTATTTGGTTTATTAAAACACCTTGTTTCACCGGCTTTAATAACATGTCATCAAAGCCCTGATTTACATATTTAGATTCTGTATCGGGTGTCGATGTATGCGCAATTATTTTAGTTTTAGAATTATCACTGTGTTTTTTAATTTTTAACATAGCGTCAGTTCCCGACAATTCTGGCATTACTATATCCATTAGAATAATGTCGTAACTATTTTGCGAAACCATCAACATAGCCTCTATCGCACTGCATGCGTAATCTATAATGATATTCTGATCTTTTAGCATTGCCCTAATCACAATTTCTACAAGTGGATCGTCATCAACAAGTAGTAGCGTGTTTTGGTGATTTTTAGTCACTAAACTCGCTTTTACTAAATCAGTATTTAATGAGCTACTTGGTACTTTTTGCACATTGTCTTTATCTTGCTTCGTTACTTTGTTTACCAGCATAGAAAGCGTTATCGTTGATTTATTCGCGTTACTACTTACAGTTATCGCTTTACCACCTAACATTTTAAATATTGAGATAAAAAACTTTAACTCTAATGAAACGTCTTTATCATCTATGAGACGTGCTATATCATCACCCGATATACTTTTAAGCTCAGTTATAAAGTAACTACTGTCGATTAAATTGCTTAATGAAAAGTCTAGGTGTAAGTAATTACGGTTACTTTCATTTTTAATCTGAGCGTTAATAGATAGCGTTGTATTATTTGACGAATCCAAAACCTCTGTCACTAACTGAATAACCAATTGAGAAATTAACTTTTCATCGCTTACCACGGTTAACCCAGGCGTAATATTATTTTTAAGAACTATTTTTTTGTTTTCAGCTTCTTTAGTTAAAATCGAAATATTATTATTGATCATATGATTCAGGTTAACGTTTTTGGCCTGCAGTTTTAACTTACCTATTTCCGATTTATTTATATTTACGAGTTGTTGAATTACACTTTCGAGCTGGTCGCATGCATCAGAAATATTCCCCACATTGTTTTTAAATTCGTTAAAGCTTATTGGATCTTTAGATATTTCAACTAATGACTTTAAAGATGATAAAGGCGTTTTTAATTGACGGCTAAGCCTTGTAACAAATTTTTCTTTTAATTGATTTGTCTGTTTTGATTTTTCAAGAACATCAGCGAGTAAACATTCTTTTTGATGTGGCTCTGTATCATCTCTAAAGTAGCAAACGAAACCATTAAAATCTGTATGTCTTTGTAATACAGTTATCCACTTCCCGTCTGTAAAACCTATATCTATTAATTGGTTACGATCATCATCAAGCTTATGATGTTCATGGTAGTGATTTATAATATTATTCTGCTGCGCAATACTTACCAGCTGGCTATACGATAGCTGACTATTTTGTTTATTCACTTGTGCAAATAAAAGGTTAAATGCATTGTTGGTGATCACAGGAAATTCGTGGCTATTAAAAATAGCAAACCCATGCGGCAGTGCATCAAGAGAACTTGAAAAAAGCTCTTCTCTATTGAGTATTAACTGATTTTTTTGTTTTATTTCGTTGTGTAAACGTCTTGGCAAACGTAAAAAATAATACACAAAGGCAAATACACAAAAAGAGATTAACCCTAATCTAATTAAACTATATTTAGTTATTTGTGGGCGTACTATTTTATTCATAGGTTGCACATGTAAGCGCCATGTAGGTGGAAAACGACTACTTAAAGCGCTAATACTATTTTTAATTATACTCGGGCTAACTTCTCCTTGTTTTCCTAAAGTAAACTGTGGTGTTACTATAAAAACGTTATAATTTTCAGTGTTTAATTTGCCAATAACGGCTTTTAAAAACTTACTTAAATCAAATGCTGTAAGTGTATAAATAGATCCTTGTTTAATTTTTATTTCAGAAATTAAGAAGGCCGTATCTGCAACAGTAAATACTTCTACTGCTTGTTTATTCGCTCTATTATTGAATTTTTCTAACCAGTTTTTAAATCCATACGCGGCTAAATCAAAATTATTTTTTGACCAAAGTGCAAGTTGGTTATACTCAGAATCAAACACAATATACCCTTTATAAGTTAAGCTTTGTGAAACCTGACTCTGTACTAAATCATTAAGCTGCTCTTTTGTATAGCTATTTTGGCTTTGTAAAAAGCCTGCGATAACTAAATCTTTTTGCGATATATATAACCCTTGATTATCAAATCGCTCTAAAGCATTAAATAACGTTTTACGTAATTGCTGAGTTTGTTCATTGTAATTACTTTGCAGCTCCTTTTTTTCTATAGTATAAAGCAGTAATGCAGTGAATGAGCATAATACTAATGCAATTAAGAATGCCACGGGCGCTAAACTAAATACATGAATATACTTTTCCCCATAATTTTTTTTCACAGGATTAGTACTTTGATTACTTACTGAATCTGAATTTTTATTTAACTGTGTCTGCAATAATTGAGCAAATGAAATAAACTGATTTTTTTGTGAACCTATTAATGTTTTAGGTGCTAAATCAGCCATCAGCACTACGCCAATTAATTTATTAGTGACACTATAAATTGGATATTGTGCATAAAAGCGAATTAATTTGTGCGTGTTGTTTGATACATCATCAAAAAAAGTATCTTCAAATAAATATAGTTTTTCTTGTGTGCAGCGTAGTTGATAGCTTAATAACTCATTTTCGACACTTTCTTTATCGTTGCAGGTTATTAACTGCTCTGAATAAACCTCTCTAAAATCGATAAATTTAACAATTGGAACATCATAAAACTGTTTTAGTAGCGTTAGCGTTTCTTTAATTTCTGTTGATATTTCATCAGTTGGTGTATCTGCTAAATTAGCATGTGAGGTAAATATATTAGAGGCGTTCATTGACGTTCTCCTTCCCCTTTTGGGGGAGTATGTATCCACGTTGTCCTGTTTTGGCCGCTATGTACTGGCAGTAAAACTTTAAATGGTGGCGTTAAACTACTAAGAGCAGGTTCGCCTGTGGTGATATTAATTACTTGTTCTGCATTAACTAAATTAAGTGATGTTTTGCAATATGTAATACCTGGCTCAATCCCTATTAAGTTCAGTGTTTCACTAATGATAAGGTTATTTACTAAATCGATACCGACCAGCTCAAATGTGGTTTGTAAAATAGTGAAAACAAGTGTTTCTACAATGTTTTCATCATCTTCTAAGCGTGTACCTTCTGGGCAGCATATTGTGCCAAGCTCTATATCAACGTTTGTGCCTATACCTACTAATGAAAGCGCATTAAGGGCTGTATTTAAAAGCGGTTCTACCTGAGGTAAATATAAATCAAGTATGTCACCTTGCGATTCGTACCCTGTTTGGCATGTATCACACGATTGTGATAAACCTTGATCGCTTGTACCTAAAAGTGGATTTCCTAAAGCTGTTACTCCAACTAAACAACTGCTGTCGGCTGGTTGCTTATCTATTTCAAAGCTTTCACAAGGTGAGCCTGTTACTACTTTTTGGGATACATAACGAGATAGAATTTGTTCACTATTAGCAGGGCATTGTTGTGGCGTGCTCCTTAATAACTGACCAATAACGCTGTTACCTAACTGCCCTATTGCGTAATTTGGACCTTGCTGCAGCGCATTTATATAACTTACATTACCGGTATTATTTAACTTGCTGACACCTTGGCTGTCTGTTGCTTCGTCGCTTAAGCCCTTTAAACACGGGTTACCTTGGCAATTTGGAGCATCGTAATAAACAGCTTCTCGCGAGGTAAACCTATCATCTCTTATGCCTATTAATGCCCTGTACGTGTTGTTTGCTCCACGATCTGTATAAAAAATGAGTGGTGCTTGATGCTCATCAAAACTTACTGCAATACCGAGTGGTCTATTGTTAGCATCAACTACAGTAATTTGATTATCTACCTTAGTTTGATGGCGCTTAATAAGGGCATCCCTTACTAAAATCACCCCACCAATTGAGCCAATAATTAAAATAGTTATAATTAATATAAGCTCAATAGTAAGTATGTACCCTTGTTGATAATGCTTTTTCATATAAGGCTCCTATAACACTTCTACAAGCATTTTAAGTACGTTCATTACTTGTAATGCTGCGGGAAAAAACACCAATACCAAAAACATCGGAAAACAAATTAAGATAATGGGAAAGGTTGTGTGCATCGCTTTTTTGTTTACCTTTTTAGCGAGTAAAATGTTCTTTTTTAAAGCTAGGCCTTCAAGTTGAGCCTCTACTGCTTGGATAAGTGGCGTACCAAGTTTTGACCCTATTAACATTAAGTTTGCGAGTTTTTTAATTCCTAATACGCCGGTTCTTTCAAAAAGTGAATTAAATGCAAATTCACGATCTTTACCTGCACTTAGTTCGAATAAAAATAACTTTAGCTCTTTGTATAATGGGTGTTTTTGACTCAATCCATGATCAACCGCCAGTGCAAATGAACGTTCTAACGAAAACCCGGCGCGCATGTAAACCAGTAACACCCGTAAAAAAAACTCTAAGCTGTTATTTATAGTGGTTTGACGTTGATTTTTACGTAATAAAAACCAGCATTCGGGTGCAAAAAAACACATAAAACACAGTAATAATTTAATCGATTGGCTCAGCTCATACCCTGTTAGCTCTATAACCGTAAATGCACTAAAAGTAGCAGCCACTTTAAAGCAGTACAGGCTTATTAATATTTTATTAATTTGAATCCCTGCTTGTCTTAGTTGACGTTTAGAGATGATAATTAGCGCATACCAGTTAATGTTTTTAGTATCGGGTTTATCTAATTCGACTTTAAGCGATTGCCTATGAATATGGATAAATGAGCCCATACTTACTAAAAGCCCGATAAGTAAAAGTATATCAATCATAATGTTACCCTTAAGCTAAGGCGTAGCCATAAAAAGCCAAATAGCTGACAAAGAAGCGCAACCGTTATAAATGCAATCCCATTAGGATCGTTTAATAATGGTTCAAACCAGGTTGGATCGGTATAGCTAAATAAAGGAATTAGTGCGTAAGGTAAAAAACCACTAAACACAGCAGCGTATTTAGTACCGGAAAGCTTAGCTTTCAGCTGTTGGCGGTCGAGAGTTATTAGCGACATCATGTTGCATACGCTTTTTAGCATGTCGGTCAAATCGCACTGGCTTTGTGTATGTGTAATGATGCTATGAGCAAACAATCTTACGGTTTCGCAGTTGTATCTTTCAATTAATGGGGCAAACGACGTTTCGGCATCACTACCCATGCTCATGCGTTGTATTAGTAAGGTGCTTTGTTTTTTTATATATGGGTCTGCATGTTCATCAGCAAAGTGCATTGATTGCTGTAGCGATAGCCCTGTGCTTAAACACGATTGTACGGTTTCAATAAATTCTAAAAAGTGATGCTCAAATTTTGCTAATTTATAATGAGCCAAGTCAATCACAGTTATAAAACAGGTTACAAAGACCACGATTGAAATAATAAACGCGCTGGTTGATGCCTCTGGGTAATATAATTTAGCTAAAAACCAGGAGCTACTAGAGAGCGAGCACGCCATGCTTATAAACCAGGCGTTACTAATATTTAAACCAAGCACTCGTAGTGACAGAGTAAGGACATCTTTTTCTTCTAAAATATCTGCTTTTTTAGCGCTTTGGTTGCTTTTATTATTCACATACAAAGAAGCCAATACACTCGCAGCCAGTACAAAAGTTATAACCGCCGCAATAGCTAATAAATAATCAAGTTTAGTCATTGTTAGCCTCCGGGTTATTGTGCAGTAATGCTTTCAATTCTTGTGCATTTGCGCCTTGACCTTTCATAAACTCAATAACACTTGAGTTATCTATTAAATCACTTTGTACTGGTTCTGCTTCGTTAATACTATAAAGCGGGCTAAATTGTGCCCCGCCATTAACACGCTTAATTTCACCAATACTTTTTAGAGTGCGGATGCCATTAGTTGAGCGAGAAACATGAACTATGAGCTGAATACTCGACGCGATTAGCGAACTTGTATGGGTATCGCTCAGTTGTGCATTGTGTAACTGCACTAAGGTAGATAAACGAATAACGGCATCATTTGCACTGTTAGCATGTATGGTCGTCATCGAACCTTGGTGGCCACAGTTCATTGCTTGGAGCATATCGATTACTTCGCCTGAGCGTACCTCACCTACAAGTATTCTATCTGCGCGCATTCTAAGGGCTGCTTTTACTAAATCTCTTAGGCTTACTGCACCTTTACCATCGCTGTTAGTGTCGTGGGCTTCCAATTGCACAACATGGTTGTGATGCAAATTAAGCTCAGCGCTTTCTTCAATGGTTACAACACGTTCGTTTGGATTAATTGAGTTGGCAAGTACGTTCAATAATGACGTTTTACCAGCCCCCGCATTGCCACAGACTAAAATATTAACGCCTGTTTTAACTGCACTTTTTAAAAATAATAAGATGTTTTTATCTAAAAAATGGTTATTAACTAAAAAGTCATCGTTTATTTTTTTATGATTAAACTTACGAATAGACACGATAGCGGCGCCGGTACACGCAGGCGGTACAATAATATGAACACGGCTACCATCTTTTAATTTGCCATCAACAATTGGCATAAGCGCATTTACCTGGCGACCACAGCCATCAAGTAAGCGATCAACAAATCGGCGTAAATGGCGTTCGTCATCAAACTTACTGGCTGTGCAAAGTAGTTTGCCTTGCTTATCAATCCAAATATCTTGCGTGTCGTTTATTAAAATATCACTTACCTGATCGTCCAGCATAAACTGTGCAATAGGACCCAGACCCTGAATTTCATCAAATACAGCCTGAACAACCTGCTCTTTTTGATGCTGATTAAATGAAGATTGATTAAATTGTGGAATTTCACTGCACAATGCAGAGATTTTTTCGAGAACATTACTTGATAAAAGCGCGGTTGGTTCTTGTTCGTACTCTTCGATAACGGCATCATGCAATAGCTTTTTAAGCACTTCAAAGGTACTTAAACTGGTTTGAACTTCTTCATGTTTGCTTGATAAATTAAACATAAAAACTCACTTAGCTACATATACAGCTTCATTTTTAACGCCTTTAACCACTTCGATTGTGCGACTGGTTTGTAAGCGTGAAAAGTTTTGCAAACGACCTTGTTCAATGTCATAAGCGCTATGCACAATAATTGAAACTTTGTCAGCGTTATCTATACCCGCCAACGAATAAACATCTTTTGGAAGTACCGCGAGGACTAATGAAACACCGCCCGCAGCAGAATTAGACTCTTTAGCTAAATTATCCATTACGCCACTTTTAGCAGCTTGCGATTTAGGACCTTTTGAAACACCAATAAGCTGTACATCACGGGCAACGGTTCTTACTAAGCGATTAGTTTTAGCGACTATGTCGAGTCGGTCACCTTTGTGTATGCGCGAAAGCGGAATATCCAAGGTGTTTAGTTTTAAAGTATATAAAACACGCCCTGCCGGTATGGCTTCTGATAAGTTTTGGCTTTTTGCTCTGATAAAATCGGTGTCAAACAAGGGTTGTTCAACCATTTTGTTAGTTGCTAATTTTTGACCAATTAATGCACGTGGGTTTTGAACGCTCAGTGCAATATTTGAATAGTTACTTGGATCTATACTTTTTTGCTCTACATCGTGAACGGTTACTGTTTGACCGGCCGACATATTTTTGTTTACTACCCAGGCTGTTACGTTATTTTCATCGTTTACCTGTCTAATTCCCAAAGCTGAAGCTAACATGCCAGAGGTGATGAGTAATGTGAGAGCCGCAGTGGTTGCGCCTTTGTTACTTTTACTTTTCATAATATTCCTCCGGAGTAACTTTCACTGCCACACTTTTGTGGCAGTGAGCCTTAAGCTTGGTATTCAAACCTGGTTACCTTGCGTTAGTTACCTTGTGAACCGCCTGCTGCTGTACGTGTTGCAGCATCGCCGCTTGGTGTTGCATTAACAAGTGCGGCACTTTCACTAAAGTCTGATGCAACAAAAGTGAATGAACTACCATCGCCTGCGTACACGTCAACTGAATCTACAAACCCAGAGCCAGACACTTCAGCTGTGCCTTCGGCGTTAATCATCCCGTCAAATACATAGCTTTGGTCAAGTGAGCCAATTGCTTCAGCTACATCTTCAAGCTCGCTGGTTACAGAGTCACGTAATGTAGATAAACCAATTACAAGTGCTGCTACCATTGATGTAGAAAGAATGATTAGCTCTGACGTTAGTACAAAACCTTTTTGCTTTTTGCCATTTAAGTTATGTTTAATAGTTTTCATAATCGTAGCCTTTAAATTAAAAGAGCTTATGCTCACTTTATATATAGCGAGGACCATGCCAATTGAAAATGGCTATTAAATACAGGTGGTTATAGTTTTTATGTGTGTGTTTTTTAGCTTTTTTTATTTTTGATTTGCAAAATGCAAATCAATATTAAAATGAGACTTGTGAGATTACGTATAAAACGTAGGATGAGCGAAAGCTTTACTCCTATTTTTAATAAATAATAAAGTGGTTTTGGCTCCTTAATAATGCCAAATTGTAGGCATAAAAAAGGCCCTGAGGCCTTAAGAGTAGCAATTACCTAAAACGGAGAGTTTTCCGCGCCTAGCAAGTGCTTTTTGATGCGTGGGTTCTGCACGTAAAACTTGCTCATAGTAGCCACAGGCCAATAAATTATTAGCATTCGCTTCTTCAATTAACCCTTTATGGTAAAAATAGGCGGTGCTATTTAAACCAAACTTAACCGAAAGCTCTAAGTAATTTGAAGCTATAACGTAACTGCCCTGAGCATAATGTATAGAGGCCATTTGTAGGTATGGTGAAGCATGTGTACCAAAAACATCAACGCCGTATTGGGCAATGCTTTTTGCTTTAGCTAAATTACCTTGCTCTATTGCTAACGTAACCCCTAAAGTAATTGCGTTTAACGGCGGGTTAGCTTTATTAAGCAAAGTGTTTATAACCTGTTGAGACTGATTAGCACGGCCACTTTTATAAAGTACATATGCCGATATTGAAAGTATTGCCGTGTTATCGGGGTGTTCAAGCATTAACTGATTCACCTCATGCACAAGGTTCAAACAGTCACTTGCATTAATACCTTCGCACATTAACGGTAGGGCATTTAATTGGTATTTTTTTACTATGTCACCCAACGCGTTGTAAGGATTTACTGTTGGCTTGTAATCAATATGAGCGCAACCCGATAAAGTAAGCAGTAAAATAATATAAAATATTTTCATAGCCCTTGCTCCTGTATGTAGCTAAGTACCTGGGTGTCTATATTTGCGTGTTCCCACGAACGTAATGTGTTAATTGGTTCACGCACCAGATTTGGAGTTACAACAATTATCAGCTCACGGTTGTTTTCACTTTTACTGGTTGTTTCGCTTAACTTGCCTAGCATGCTATTGCCGTTGCCATCAGGTACAAAGTCGTGGCTTGCATTGTTATCGGTGCTAATTAAGCCACCAATGATAAGAGGCTGCCCATCTTTTAAACGCGTTGACGTTTGCATGCTGCGTGTATTAAATGCACTACTGTTTAAACTGCTGCCTGTGCTTTGTGCAATTTCGGCTGTTAACGTGGTATCGGGTAGTGAAATTACTGGGTTTAGATCAAGTGTTATTCTGTCTTTGTCGTCAACCATCGCGCGTACATTTAATTCAACTCCGAATGATTTAAATTCCGTACCGCTAAACACCGACCCACTACTACCTTGCTGACCGCTTGTAATGCCAGATGGGCTATAACTTGTAGGTACAGGTACTTCACCACCGACTTTAAATATGGCACTTTCGCCGGCTAAAACCGTAATTGTAGGGCGAGAAAGCGTTCGCGATATACCTTCTTGTTCAAGTAATGAAAACAACATATCAATGGCAAACTGTGAGGTAGAAAGCTGTAAGTTATTAGTTAATTGACCACCAATTAATTGTAGCGCATTTTCTATTGTTGCAGAGCCAGATTCGCGATTAGTCATACCGTCACGGCCAAACAAGCCTGCTTCTTTTTCGTATCCATTTGAGAGCACACTAATATCTGGGCGCCATTGCTTTAACCTACGTTGATTTACTTCGTATAACTGTACCGATACACGCACTTGCGGTAAATCTTCAACTTCAATGCTCGACAAAACTTTACCGCCAGCCACTGAAAGAAGCGTTGCTCTTGCAATATTAGAACTCACATTACTTAAGTTTAATCCTGAGGTAGCATCATTTATTAAACCACCTGACTCGTTGGCAAGTACTTCAATACCTGAACTTTTATCCTGCGTTGCGCCGCCCATTAAATTATTAGGATCAAGAGGAGAACCCTGAGTTTGTAATGCTTGCTCTGGTTCGAATAATTTATTAATTGTATTTAATAAGCGCACTAGCTCAATTTGATTTTTTACAGAGCCCGAGAGTAAAAATACATCGTTGTCGTCATTTGACAATTCATCAACCGAGATGCGCTTAATAGTTACTTTATCTGCACCCATTGATTTAATTACTTCGTTAATACGCTCTTCTTTTGGCTTGGGCGCTTGAGTTACTTTTATTAAATTAATAATAGCGACTTTGCTCGAATTTTGAGAGGTACCACCGTTTGCGTTACCCAATCCTTGCAAGCGTTGAGCGAGAGAATTAAACATTCCTTGGTTAGGGTTTGAGGTAATAACGGGTTGTGATGCTTGTGAGCTACTGGCATAAAGGTAGTTTTTTGCAGCTTCATAAGCGGCATGACGATAATTTATAGTCGGTACTTCACCACGTAATACAACAGCATGGCGATCAGGCGCTATGGTTAGCTGCACGTCAGGATGAATATCGTTGAGGGCATTTTCAAGCACGCTGTAATCTTCGGTTACGCCAAGTAAAAATGTTTCCGAGCTTTTATCGTCGTACCACACCATCATAGATGTACGGCCCAACTTTTTAGCTAAAATTAGTAGCTCACGGCCATTAACCACGTTCACATCAAGTGTTGTTTCGTGGCCAAGTGCAATGCGAGAAATATCACGGGTAAACACAAAGCGAGTATGAGTCCATTTAACCAAGTGCGATACTTTTTGTACCCGCTCACCATTTGCATTTTCTATATAATCTAAATGACTTTCGCTGCCCATGGTGGTAAAAGATATTAGTAATAGTATAAAAATAAACTTTAACATAAGCCTTTCCCTCAATTTGCTTATTGAATAGGAAGCAAGTATGAGACCAAGGGTTTTTATTTTTATTATCAGTAGATTGAAGTTTATAAATGTGGTTTTTATTATTTTGATTTGCAAATTGCAAATCAACAATTCATGAAGAGATTATCATAGGAATAAGAGCAGAAGTGTATGGCGCAAAGCGAGTAAAATAAGCTCTGCGCGAGTTTTAATTAATGCAAAGCGGCTGTAAATGGGATGCTTTCACAGATTTTAGCTTCTGCTGTAAGTAACTCTTCTAGGCGAGTATCAACTTCTTCTTTATCAAAGTATTCGTAAGCAAGCTCTACAAAAAGGTTTTTATGTTTTTCTTCTGACTTGGCAATCGCAACATAAAAGTCTTTTTCTTTACCCTCAGGAAGTGCTTGTGCAACTAAAGAAAAACGCTCGTGACCACGTGCTTCAATTACACCGCCAACCAGTAATCGGTCCATTAAAAAACCATCACGACCATGTCTAAACAGTGCACGTATTTGTTTTATGTACGGGTCTTTTTTGTCGTCACCTAAGTTTACATCGCGCTCTAAAAGTAACTTAAGCACTTGTTTAAAGTGTATTAATTCTTCTAATGCTAAGTCGGTCATGGCTTTTACTAATTTACGTTTGTCTGGGTAATGCGAAAGCATAGACATAGCCATACCCGATGCTTTTTTTTCTGCAGCGGCATGATCTTGTAAAAAAGTATTAAAGTCAGCAAGGACAACTTCGGTCCATTCAAATGGGGTGTGGTATTTTAATTCAAACATGTTCTGTACAACTTAAATAATAATGCGGGGATTTTAACGTATTTGTTTTAAAAAATCTTGTAAGGCAGCAATTTATCTATGCGCCCTTTAGCGGTGGATTCGACTTTTAGCGGGTGTTTAATATCGTTCCATGCGGTGACTTTGCCGCCCATATTCATTTTTTCAAAATCAGTTTTATCACTTTCTAATCTTAAAAAATTACACAACTTTTTGTAACTATCAGGCTTTGCTATATCAATGGATAAAAAATCGTCGTCACGGTTATTAAAGTACGTTTGAGCATCATTAAAATGTGTTTCATAACAGTCTGCTAAGTAACTATCGTCGCTAATATTATTAAGCGAAAGCTCACTAAACGTATTTAAATAACAGCGTTTTATATGAATATTAAAGCCCCCGTCTGCACGGGTTAAATTAGTGTGCATACGCGTTAAAAGCTGTTTTATTGAAGGTAGCCATACACTCAGTTCGCGTTCTAAATAAATAAACTTAGAGTCTGGGTAATGAATATCAAGTGCTTTAAAGTCATTAAATATGGGAGTGTCGGCAATCGCGTTAGCATTTTCAAAACAAGCATTAGTATACGCGGTATGCGCCGTTGTAATGCCGAGCTCTAAAAATGCGTGGCACACACTCGTTGTGCCGGTACGCGGTAAACCTATTATAAATATTTTGCTCATTAGCTTTTCTTTAATTAGCCACGTGTTACTAGCAATAAAAAGGCGCTAACAATAATCACCAAAAATGTAGCAATAGTACCAATTTGGCGATATTTCAGACTTTTTTCTACTATGCCTAAATTTTGAAACACACGCCCTACTAATAACGCACCACCTAATATATGGCAGTAATGGCTAGCAAGCCCTTGGTACTCTGCTAAAAAAAGCAAAATTAAAGCAAATGGCACGTATTCCATAAAATTTGCGTGGGCACGCACAGCACGTTGCAGCGTTGCATTACCGTTATCACCAAGCGATATTTGCTCCGCACGGCGCACTTTTATTACGTTAAAGCTTAAATAAATGTAAAAGAATGCGAGTAATGCAGCATAAGTTGAAATGATCACGGCGTTTTCCTGTTATTTTTATCGCATAAATATGCGCTCTATTATTGTGGGCGTGATAATAACACATAAATTTGAGCAGCATTATCAGAAGTTTAATAATTGCCTATGCTAAGCTAGAGGTATTAAGTTAGTAGAAAATACATAAGGATTTTATGTTTGTACCTCGTAAAGTAGCCGACAGTTACCGTGAAATGATTAACAGTATTGGCTTTTACCCTTCGATGCTTTCAGTGGGCTTTTTGGTATTTGCCATTATTACAATGTCGGTTGAATATTTAGCCCCTGTTGAGCAGCTAAAATCGTTTATATCGGTTGTACTTGTAGATAGCGCCGAAAACGCGCGGACTATTTTAAGCACTTTAGCGGGGAGTATTATTTCGCTTACCGTGTTTAGTTTTTCGATGGTAATGGTGGTTTTAAATTCAGCCAGCGCGAGTTTATCGCCCCGCGTAGTGCCAGGGCTTATTACGCGCAAATCACACCAAATGGTTTTGGGGTTTTATTTAGGCAGCATAATTTACTCTATTATTATGCTTATAAATATTAATAAGCTTGATGGTGGCAGTACGGCTATTCCTTCAATTGGTGTGTTATTCGCACTTGTTTTTGGATTGATTTCATTAGGTTTATTTGTATTTTTTATACATTCAATCTCTCGTGCCATTCAGGTTGATAACGTATTAAATGGCTTGTTTAGCCAAACTAAAAACGAAATTAAAACAATAATACAAAGACAACAAGAGAACCCAGTTGAAGACTTTCCAGACTTTAGTAAGTGGCATTCGGTTAGCAGTAAAACAGAGGGATATTACAAAGGCGTCCAAACCGATAAGCTCAGTGCCATTTTGGCAGAGCAAGATATAAAGGTGTATATCTCTGTTAACCAAGGCTATTTTACAGTTAAAGGCTATCCGTTTTTAAAATGTAATAAAGACATATCAAACGATGAAGAGCTGATAAATAAAATTCTCGACTGCTTTATTTTTTATATAGAAGAGTACATTAGCGATCATTACCGTTATGGGTTAACGCAAATATCAGAAATTGCAGTTAAGGCAATGAGCCCGGGTATAAACGATCCCGGTACTGCGGTTAAATCAATTGATATGCTGAGTATTTTACTTATTCAACGGCTGTCAATTAACGATATTAACTACTCGTTTAAGCACAGTGATAATGCCCCATTGTTGTACCTTCATGAAACAAGCTTTGATGAGTTATTACATGACAATTTTACACCGCTGCGTAATTACGCCAAAGGCGATGCATACGTAATGACAAATGTGCTTGAGGCATTTAAAAATATTTTGTTTATTGCCCATAAAGATACCGATGCACGAAACAGTTTATTTAATTACTTAAATGCGATTGTTGATGACATAAATGAACATGTAACTAATGAATACGACAGACGCGAAGTGACTAATATGCTCAACTCAATAGCGCGCATTAGCCAAGAGCAAGGTGAGAAGTTGGTGGCACGTTTTGAGCACCACCAAAAATAAATTTAATCTATGTAGTACACAGCATAGCTTGAAGCTGTTACTTTAATCTCTCCAGCATGGTAGGCATCAGGTACATAGTTACTTGGTGCGCTATCAGCCATCATTACTTTTTCTGCGCGCATATAAGGCTGCGACTGCACATTGAGTGGACTCAGTGATGCGCTGTACAATCCTTTTAAATCAACGCCATAATCTTCACTAAACTCTTTTGCTGCATCCCGTGCGTCTTTAATTGCTAACTTTTGCGCTTTTTTGTGCAGCTCGTTGTAGTTACTTGCTAAAAATTGCGTTTGATTAATTTCGTTAATACCGTTGTTAACTAAGCTTTGTAGTAATTCAGGGTATTTATTTATATCGCTAAGTTTTACAGTTAATGTACGAGAAACCTTAAAGCCTTTAAATTCTTGATTACCGGTAGTGCGGTTATATTGGCTATCACGGTTTATTGAAATTTGTCCGGCGTTTATATCTCCCTCTTTAACACCAATTTCTTTTACGAGCTTAATTGCTTTTGCGATGGTTAAGTCGGTTTTATTTTTAGCAGCAATTAAGTCTTTATCAACTTCGGTAATACCTACGCTAAGCTGCACGTAATCTGGCATTGTGGTAAGAGTCGCTTCACCTTTAACATAAATATGAGGAGCATCGGGAGTTGCAGCAGCAAGTGCATCAACACTAAGTACATTTAAAGCCAGTGCGCTACCTAAAACGAGAGTTAATGTTTTCATAAGTCGATCCTTTAATTTTGTTAAGGTTATTAAAGACCTTACGTGGTTATACCAACCTGCATAAATCTTTGATCAATTTAACGAATTAAATTGCACTATAACGTCGTTAAAAGTTTTTTATTTAGAACAACTAGATATAAAAACTTTTGCCTAGTTCTAGCGTAATTTTCTTAACGTTAAATAGACTCCATATATAAGCAGATTGGTATTAATTAAATATGAACAAGCACAAAAAAACAGGCAATTGCCTGTTTTTTGTTTTAACTTAACGTATTAAACACTACAACGTTTATAGTTACGGTATTTTGGTAACCAGTAATTTTTGTCGATTGCTGCCCATAACGCATCATCAGTAATCTCAAGAGCAACGCCCTCTTCGATTGCTTTTTTAGCAATGGCAAATGCAATACGCTTACTTAGCGTTTCAATTTCCGTAAGGGCTGGTAATAAACTACCTTTACCTGTGTTTGCACGTGGCGACGACTCTGCAAGCATTTCGCTAGACACACTTAACATTGCATCTGTAATGCGTGTTGCTTTAGCAGCAATAACACCTAAACCAATACCCGGGAAAATATAGCTATTGTTACATTGTGGGATTGGAAAAATTTCACCGTTGTGTTCTACCGGATCAAATGGGCTACCTGTTGCAACAAGTGCTTTACCGTCAGTCCACTTAATCACATCAGCAGGATGCGCTTCTACCTGCTTAGATGGATTACTTAATGGGAAAATAATTGGCTGTTCACAACCGGCGTGCATTGCTCGAATAGCTTGCTCAGTAAACAAACCTGGTTGACCTGAAACACCAATTAAAATGTCTGGTTGTGCACAGTGCATAACATCAAGAAGTGATGCGTATTCACCGCTGTAAGTCCAATCACTTACCGAGCCTTGCGGTTGTGCAAGTGCTTGTTGGAAATCGCGTAAGCCTTCCATACCCTCTGTAAGTAGGCCAAAACGGTCAACCATAAATACTTGGCTACGCGCTTGAGCTTCACTAATACCTTCAAAAACCATTTGGCTAATAATTTGCTCAGCAATACCACAACCAGCAGAGCCTGCACCCACAAAAACTACTTTTTGCTGGCTTAGGGTTGAATTTTTAACGCGACACGCTGCAAGTAAAGAACCGACCGTTACAGCCGCAGTACCTTGAATGTCATCGTTAAAGCTACAAATTTCATTGCGGTAGCGCTTAAGTAACGGCATTGCATTTGGTTGGGCAAAATCTTCAAACTGAAGTAATACATTCGGCCAGCGACGTTTAACCGCTTTAATGAATAAATCTAAAAACTCATCGTATTCGTCTTGAGCAATACGCTTATGGCGTGCGCCCATGTACATAGGATCGTTTAAAAGCTTTTCGTTATTAGTACCCACATCAAGCATTACAGGCAATGTGTATGCTGGGCTTATACCACCACACGCTGTGTAAAGTGACAATTTACCAATTGGAATACCCATGCCACCAATACCCTGATCGCCAAGGCCTAAAATACGCTCGCCATCGGTTACAACAATAACTTTTACTTTACCTTTGGTAGCGTTGCGTAAAATGTCGTCAATTTGGTAGCGATCTTCATACGAAATAAATAAACCACGTGCGCTGCGATAAATGTCAGAGAATTTTTCACAAGCATCCCCAACTGTAGGCGTGTAAATGATTGGCATCATTTCTTCAAGATGATCCCGCACTAAACGGTAGTAAAGTGTTTCGTTGTTATCTTGAATCGCACGTAAGTAAATATGCTTATTAAGGTTATCTGTAAAGCTAGAATATTGCTGATAACAGCGCTCGACTTGCTCTTCAATTGTTTCAAAGCGAGGAGGAAGTAAACCAGCAAGATTGAAATTTTCGCGTTCTTTTTTACTAAAGGCGCTGCCTTTATTTAACAGCGGTGTTTCAATTAGGCCAGGGCCAGAATGATGAATATATAAGTAGTTAGGATCAGTATTAGTTGTCATATTTCCAGGCTTTAACGGAGTCTTAAGTTATGATCTGTCATTATCAGTGTTAAAGGTTTAATTGCAACGACAATTAAGCTAGTCAGACCATTGAGAGAAAATACATGCGGGCTTCACTGCCCGCATGCATATTATACATAATTTAAAATTTGATAGTGGCGTTATTATCAGTTAAATCAGATAACGCAACACCTTCACGGCGTGGATCAGCTCCGCCGTAAAGTTTGTCATTTTTAACTTCAACTGCGTGTAAGCCCGAGTTTAAGTCAATAATACGTACATTGTGGCCGCGTTTAGTAAGCGCAGGCGCAATGGCTTCAATAGCTGTGCCTTTTTCAAGGCTGGTGTAATCGTTACGATTTGTTGTACGCGGTAAGTTAATAGCGTCTTGCGCTGATAAATTCCAGTCAATAACACCCACAACAACTTGTGCAACGTAATCTATGATACGACTACCGCCAGGTGAGCCTACAATTAAACGTAAGCTGCCATCTTTATTAAATACCATTACCGGTGACATAGAGCTACGCGGGCGTTTACCAGCCTCTACACGGTTTGCTACAAGCTTGCCGTTTTTACGTGGCGATAACGAAAAGTCAGTTAGTTGGTTATTTAAAATAAAGCCATTAACCATAACCGTAGAGCCAAACGCCATTTCAATTGAACTAGTCATCGAAACGGCATTACCTTTACTATCTACAATAGAGACATGAGAAGTAGAAGGTAACTCGTATGAATCATCCATTGCATAACTTAGGTACCCTACTGGATTACCGGCTACGGCTTTTTGGTCTGTTTCGGTAATTAATTTAGCGCGTGAGGCAATGTAATCTTTGTTTAATAGCTCTTTTGTAGGTACTTGCGTGAAATCGGGATCGCCCATGTACATATCGCGATCGGCAAATGCAATACGCGAAGCTTGGCTAAAGTAATGAATCGCCTTTTCGCCATTTGGTTTAAGTGCGCTCATATCTTTATGTTCAAGTAGGCCAAGCATTTGTAGCACAGCTACACCGCCACTACTTGGTGGCGCCATAGAACACACGTTATAAGCACGGTATTGTATACATACCGCATCGCGTTCTTTACTTTTGTAATCTGCTAAATCTTGCACACTTAATTTACCAGGGGCTATTTTAGAGTGCTGTACAGCATTAACCATTTGTTTAGCGTTTTCGCCTTTGTAAAATGCATCAATGCCCTGCTTTGCAATGTCTTTGTATAAATCAGCAAGCGGTTGATTCTTTTTAACACTACCTACTTCAATTAACTTACCATTTGGGTAAAAGTATTCGTTAATAATCGGCATACTCAATACACCAGGGTTTAATTGGCGTGCTAATAAGCCATGTAAACGCGGCGAAATTACAAAGCCTTGCTCTGCAAGTTCAATAGCCGGTTTAAAAAGCGCTTCCCATGGCAATGTACCGTATTGTTTATGCGCGCTTGCAAAGGCGTGTAAAATACCAGGCACACCAACAGAGCGTCCGCCTACTACAGCTTCAATCCATTTAACGGCTTTACCGTGCTTATCTAAAAACAGCGTTTCGTCTGCATTTGCAGGTGCTGTTTCGCGGCCATCAAAACTAGTCAATTTATTGTTTGCTTTGTTGTAGTACATCATAAATGTACCACCGCCAATACCTGAGGATTGCGGTTCAACTAAAGTAAGCACTAGTTGAGTAGCAATCGCAGCATCTACGGCACTGCCGCCTTGGGCTAAAATTTGTTGACCGGCTTTTGAGGCATATGGATTTGCCGCAGCTACCATGTATTTATCACCTTGCACTACTTTTTTATGGATTAATCCGGTAGCAGCTTCAGGTTCGCGAGTTTCAATTTGAGTTGCTTGCTGTGCAAATGAAGGCAGTGATACTGCGCACAGTCCAATGACAAATAATGAGTTAAGTTTAAAATGCATAAAAATACTAAAAACACTTAATTACGTAGTTGTATTTGGCATCTTAAAGTTAAACGGGCACAATATGCAAAAATTTTGACTAAAAAAATATAATAAAATGCTTAATTTACCTATTCAACCTCGTTATATATTACCGCCTATTATTTTGCTGCTTTTTAGTACCATTTTTGCTGCATTTGATTTAAATAGTTTACTTGAATTTAACCGAAGCCTAATTGATGATGGCGAACTGTGGCGAATCTTTTCTAGCCAATTTGTTCATGCTAATTGGGCTCATTTGGGACTAAATGCCAGTGGTGTTTTACTAATATGGTTACTACATGGCGAATACACATCACCTACTCGTTACGCCGTTAATATAAGTGCGCTGGCACTGTGGTGTGGACTTGGCGTGTATTGGTTTTGCCCAAGCATACATATTTATACCGGATTAAGTGCTCTGCTGCATGGCGTAATTATTTGGGGGGCAGTTAAAGATATAACTGTAGGGCTTAAGTCGGGGTATTTATTATTTATAGGCGTATGGATTAAAATAGCGTTTGAGCAATTTAGCGGCCCTAATGCTGATATAGGAAAGCTTATTAACTCCACTGTGGCTATTGATGCACATTTAATTGGTGTAATTGGCGGGACTCTGCTTGCCATACCACTGGTTATAGAGCTCTTTAAAAAGAACTTTAAAAATAAAAAATAAAGTTAGATTTTTTTCAACCCAATAAAAACGCCGCATTAGTTAACTAAACCAATGCGGCGTTTTTGTTTTTATACTTTAAGAGTTAAAGATTAAAGTGTTTCTTTAAATAACTTATGAATACGGCGGTATTCGTCTAACCAGCTTGAAGGCTGTACAAAGCCATGCGGTTCAACAGGGAATATAGCCGTTTCAAAGTTTTGTTTTTCAAGCTCTATTAAGCGCTGTACTAAACGCACTGAGTCTTGAAAAAACACGTTATCGTCAACCATTGGGGCATTAATTAATAAACGTTTGTTTAAACCCTCAGCGTAATAAATTGGCGAGCTGCGCTCATACGCAATCGGGTCAACATCAGGATGGTTTAATATATTAGCAGTGTACCCCGTGTTGTAATGTGCCCAATCGGTAACAGGTCTAAGTGCCGCACCCGATTGAAACAACTCAGGCGCGGTAAACAATGCCATAAAGGTCATAAAGCCGCCGTAAGAGCCACCATAAGTGCCGACTGCTTTGGTATCAACGTTGGCATTTTGCGCCATCCATTTAACGCCATCGGCTAAATCTTGTGTTTCAGGCGTTCCCATTTGACGATAAATTGCGGTGCGCCAATCACGCCCGTAACCTTTAGATGCGCGGTAATCCATATCCATTACTATGTAACCTTCATCAGCGAGCAATGAATGAAACATAAATTCACGAAAATAAACCGAAAATCCCATATGTGAGTTTTGTAAGTAACCCGCGCCGTGGTTAAAAATAACTGCTTTGCGATTTTTACCTACTTCACCTTCAACGTAATCAGCTGGGTAGTACACTTTTGCGTATATTGGTTGTTCGGTATGGCTCGATGGCACAGCAACAATTTTAGGTGCAGTTAGCTTTTTAGCTAAAAACTCATCCGACACTGTATGAGTTAATCGCGTTGCTTTTGTATTGGCTTGTGCGTCAGCTACATAAAGCTCATTAGGCATCGTAATTGTAGAGTGCTTAAGGAGTAACTTAGTTTCATCTGGGCTCAACGTGTAATCGGTCATGCCGTTTAAGTCAGTAACTTGCTCACTCTTACCAGTTTGCGGGTTAACGCGGTAAATTTCGTACAGACCTGGGTGTTCAACATTCGCTTTATAATAAATTGCGCTGTCGTCACTTGTAAGCGTTAAGTTAGAAACCTCAAATTGGCCTTGTGTTAGCGCGGTTGCACTACCATTAACTGGTTTTTTATAAAGCTGGCTGTAACCCGACTCTTCCGATAGGTAATAAAGCGTGTTCGAGTTATGTAACCAACCAAAGTCGTTAAATGCGTAAGCAATCCATGCATCGTCATGCAGGCGATGTTGCGACACAAGTTTGTTGTTTTTAAAATCTACAGTAGCAAGCCAACGGTCTTTGTTGTCCCATGCTTCGAGCATGATAGCCACTTGCGAGCCGTCATCGTTCCATACTATTGGGCTTTGCTCAAAACCCCAGTCCATAATAAGGTTAATACCACGAGGTGCCTTTTTAGACTTATATGTTTTACCATCACGTGCATAATTTTCTTTTTTAACTGCGTCTAAAACATCTTCGTCAAAGCCCGGTAAGGTATTAAAGCTAAGTGATGTTTGCTCTTTGTTAGTTAAATTGATGTAGACAAGCTTTGAGGTTTCTTGTTTAGCATCTGCTACACGGCGGCGTGCTTTTTTAGGTTCTATAGTGGCGTCATTTGTAATGTAGTTAGGCATAATATCGCCATCACCACGCCAGTCTGTTTGCTTTTGTACAACGACTAACAGCGCATCACCATTTGGCGAAAGCTGCGCTTCTGCAACGGTATTTCCTTCGCCTAAGTAATAAGCTGTGTTAGCAATTGAATCGTTTTGTTCATTAATTTGCTCACTGCGTGCTTGCTTATCTTTTTTATTTTTTTGTTGAAGCGCCACAAATTTAATCAATTTATGCTGCTCTTTAGCAATATACGTGCTTGGCTCTTCAATACCTTTTGGCTCATCAGCAAGTTTTAAGTTAGCAAGCTCGCTCGTTAAGCCTGTTTTTAAATCAACTTTAAAAAATACATTGCCTTGGCGGTAAACTAAATCGCCATTATTTAAAAATTGTGGCTTTGACTCGTTTGCTGATGTAGCTGTAATTTGTTTAAGTTCGCCGGTTTTTAGGTTTTTAACAAATACATTGCCTTTAAATGTGTAGGCCGCCATTGTTTTATTTTTAGAATAAACGGCTTTATTTGAACCCACAGTATGAAGTTTATTAAGAGCTACTTGCTCTGCTGTTTGGCTAGTAACCGATTGGCTAAATAAATCGCGTAGTGTATTACCCTGCTCTTTTTGAGCATAAATAATAGTAGACGAATCGCTCGCCCAGTAAGCACCCTCTGGCTGATTACCCATCCAATCCGGATCGGCCATTGCTTGTTCTAGCGTTATTTTTTGTGAGCCGATATCTGCTGGCGTGTTTACAACCGCAGCAATTTTAGTTGCTGGTAAAGCACTTTGCTGTGTTGAAGAGGTATTAGCGGTAGCGCTACAACCTGCAAGCATAACACTTGAGGCAACAGCTAAGGCCACTAACGTTTTAGATGAAGACAAATTAAAAATCATAGTGCTTCTATACGGTTATTATAATTAAGCCGTATTTAAGCAGAAGCACTTAAGTTATTGCAATTTTTTAAGATAAATAGCCATTAAACAGGGTAAAGCTCAGTTTACTAGCGCTTCTCTTGTTAACAGGCGTTATTCAATTACCAAATCAAGCCAAACCATGCGGTGATCGCTCGATGCGTTTCTATCTTTAATTAAGCGATACTCACTACTCATTTTAGTAGGCCAAAACACACCACCGTCCTTAATTTTTAAACCATAGTTTGATGGTAAAACGTAATCAACACGGGCTTGCCAATTAGCACTGTAATTTTGTGCATATGGCACATCATACTGCTCTTTAGCACCTTCGCTTTTTGGAACAAAGCTTGCGTTGATAAGTGGGTTTTTAAGTAATTGGTCGGTGGTATTTGTACGGGCTTTGTCCCCCTCAGGGGCTGCATTTAAATCGCCTAAAATAACAAAACGAGAGTGAACTTTTAAACCGCCCTTTTCGCCTTTATCGTCATAAATATACTTAGCATTTGAAACGTAATCGGCAATTAATCTTACTTCATCGTGGTTACGCTTGCCGTTTCTATCCTCTTCACCGTCAAATACAGGCGGTGTTGGGTGAGATGCAATAACATGAATTGTTTTATCATTTATGCTGATAGGTAAATCCCAAAACGATTTAGAACTGAGTCTAAGTGCTTGCCATTCTTGTGCGTTATACCAGTTTTCACCTGTTTTAGGCATCACAGGCATTTGTGCATTTGGCATGTCTTTATATTTAAAGGTTTGAAGGGTTCTTACTTTATCAAAATTAATTGGGTATTTTGACAAAATAGCCATACCATAATGCCCTTCAAAAAAGCCAAAGCCTTGTGCATCGCCCATCACGCCATTTTTATTGCCATCGTTATCTAAATCAAACTCGGTAGCTAGGCCTGTATTTACTGGTGCAATATAAGAGTAAGGGTAGTTAATAGCGGCTTGTTTTTGCTGACCTACATTTAAATAATGCTGATTAAAGTATTCAATGCCTTGCTCTTTTGGGATGTAATCAAATTCGTTAAGTAAAATAATATCAGGGCGAACACGCTGAATAATTTCCGCTATGTTCTTAATTTGCTGGTGGTTAGCTTTAAGTGCATTAACTAAAGCATCACTTTTAACTTGCTCACCTTTAGGCGTGTGATTAGTTGCATCCATACTTACATTAAAAGTTGCAACACGAAGAGATTCCGATGCAAATGTATTTAAGCTAAATAATGCAGTAATGGCTAGCACGCCAGATATTGTTTTTAGTTTCATTGTTTTACTTCACAAATTTAAAATTAGACTTTAACAGTATTACATATTCAAAGCCCATTTTTATGACAAAAAAATACCGGCTTAAGCCGGTATTTATATAAAGGTATGATAACTATTCACTGAGCACTAAATTGGCAGCTGCTTTTAAAATACCAGGATAATCTTGCTCTGGTAGGTACTCTGTAAGTTCACCAAGTTTGTCCGCAAGCTCACTCATATTAACAGCTGATACATTAATATGGCCCATTTTACGACCTGGCTTAGCTGTTTTACCGTACCAATGGCTCGTTACATCAACCGTTTTTAATACTTCACTTGGAATACTTGGTTGGCCTAATACGTTTATCATCGCGGTAATGTGTTTAAGCTCTGTATTACCAAGCGGCAAACCTGCAACAGCACGCATGTGGTTTTCAAACTGTGAGCAATGGCAGCCTTGTTGCGTCCAGTGGCCTGAGTTATGTACACGCGGTGCAATTTCGTTAACGAGTAACGTGCCTCTTACATCAAAAAACTCAATTGCTAATACGCCAACGTAGTTAAGCTCGTTTGCTATTTTTGTAAATGCATCGTTTGCTTGAGCTTCAACACTTTGATTATTTTTACCGGCAATAGAAAGCGTTAATACACCATTTGTGTGCTCGTTTTCTGTTAGCGGATAAATAGCCACATTACCGTGTTTGTCGCGCGCACCAATAATAGATACTTCACGATCAAACGGAATCATTTTTTCAGCAATAATCGTATGTGGCGCAAGCTCGGTGCCCGATGCAATAAAATCAGCCATTTGTGACCAAATCTCGTCTATTTGATCATCCGATTTTAAACGCCATTGGCCTTTTCCGTCGTAACCCGCTTGGCATGTTTTAATTACAAGTGGTTTACCTAGAGTTTTAACGGCAAGTTCTAAATGCGCTTTTTCAGTAATTAATTGGTACGGCGCACAAGTTACGTTTGTTTTATCAAGCAATGCCTTTTCAAGCGAGCGATCGCCACCGGTTTTAATAGCGGCTTTACCTGGGTAAAACTTATTACTGTTACAGCAAAGGGTTAAAACATCATCAGGAATGTGCTCAAACTCGGCAGTAATGGCATCAGCGTTTGATATTGCTTGCTCAAGCGACGTGTTATAAACCTCACCGGTTAGCGGGTGCATAATTTGTTTACTGCCTACATCGTACGCAACAACGTTTAAATTAAGCGGCGCTCCTGCAAGGCTCATCATACGTGCAAGTTGCCCTGCACCTAATATTAAAATATTCATTATTACTCTGCAGGGTTTGGATTAGCTAATATAGTGTCGGTTTGAGCTTTACGAAACGCTTCAATTTTTGCAAAAATTTCTGGATTTTGACATCCTAAAATTTGTGCAGCTAATAAACCCGCGTTTGCTGCGCCCGGCTCACCAATTGCAAGTGTCCCCACTGCAACGCCTTTAGGCATTTGGCAAATAGATAAAAGTGAATCAACACCATTTAATGCTTTTGATTTTACCGGCACGCCCAGTACAGGAAGCGACGTAAAAGCAGCAGCCATACCCGGTAAATGCGCTGCGCCGCCAGCACCAGCAATAATAACTTTAATACCACGTTCTGCGGCTGAACTTGCGTAATCAGCAAGTAATTGAGGAGTGCGGTGTGCAGACACGACTTTGGTTTCGTACTTAATGCCAAAATGCTCTAGCATAAGTGCTGCATGTTCCATGGTTGGCCAATCTGATTTTGAACCCATAATAATGCCAACAGTCATAAATACTCCTCAGTAATGTATTTTAAAAATAGCGGACTTATGTCCGGTTTTAGGCGGGTATTATACCCAAACCAAGTTTAATTGCGACTCACAAAAACAAAAAAGCCATGTTTAAACATGGCTTTTTTGAGTTAACGGGTAAATAGCTAATTAAGCTTCTTTACTCGCTAAGTATTCGGCGTAGTTGCCTCTAAAGTCGATAACTTTACCGTTTTTAATTTCCCAAATACGGGTTGCAACCGATGATACAAACTGACGGTCGTGGGAAACAAACATCAATGTACCCTCGTAAGCTTCAAGGGCTAAGTTAAGCGCTTCAATTGATTCCATATCCATGTGGTTAGTTGGCTCATCCATTAACAATATGTTTGGCTTATGCATCATAATTTTACCAAACAACATGCGGCCTTGCTCACCACCTGAAATTACTTTAACTGATTTTTTAATATCGTTTTGAGAGAATAACATACGGCCTAAGAAGCTACGAACCACTTGCTCGTCGTCGCCTTCTTGTTGCCATTGCTCCATCCACTGAAACAAGTTCATGTCGGTTGCAAACTCATCAGCGTGATCTTGCGCGTAGTAACCAATATTCGCGTTTTCTGAGAACTTAAACTCACCAGCTTTAGGTGCTAGGCGCCCTGCTAATGTATTAAGTAATGTTGTTTTACCAACACCATTTTCACCAATAATAGCAATACGTTCGCCAACTTCTACTAAACCTTCAAGTCCAGAAAACAACGTATTGTCGTCAAAACCTTGTGTTAAGTTTGTCATTTCAAGTGCGTTTCTGAATAACTGCTTTTCTTGATCAAAACGGATAAACGGCGTTTGGCGTGAAGATGCTTTAACTTCGTCTAATTGGATTTTGTCGATACGTTTAGCACGCGATGTTGCTTGCTTAGCTTTAGATGCATTAGCAGAGAAACGAGATACAAACTGTTGAAGTTCAGCAATTTGGTTTTTCTTTTTCGCGTTTTCGTTAAGTAATTGCTCACGTGCTTGCGTTGCTGCAAACATGTATTCGTCATAATTACCTGGGTAAATACGAAGCTCGCCGTAGTCAATGTCGGCCATGTGTGTACACACAGAGTTTAAAAAGTGACGGTCATGCGAGATGATTATCATGGTACAGTCGCGCTGATTTAACACGTCTTCTAACCACTTGATGGTGTAAATATCCAAGTTATTAGTAGGCTCATCAAGTAGCATAATGTCTGGGTCTGAAAATAATACCTGTGCAAGTAGCACGCGCAGCTTAAAACCCGGTGCAATTTCTGACATTGGGCCAAAGTGTTGGTCAGTGCCAATACCTACACCTAATAAAAGCTCACCTGCTTTAGATTCTGCAGAGTAACCATCCATTTCAGCAAATTCAGTTTCAAGATCGGCTACTTTCATACCGTCTTCTTCACTCATTTCAGGTAAAGAGTAAATACGGTCTCGTTCTTGTTTAATTTCCCACAACTCTTTGTGGCCCATAATCACGGTATCGATTACTGAGTATTCTTCGTAGGCAAACTGATCTTGGTTAAGTTTAGCAACGCGTTCGTTAGGATCAGTACTTACATTACCTGCAGACGCTTCGAGCTCACCACTTAAAATTTTCATAAATGTTGATTTACCACAACCATTTGCACCGATTAAACCGTAACGGTTACCATCGCCAAATTTTGCTGAGATATTTTCAAATAATGGTTTAGCACCAAATTGCATGGTGACATTAGCTGTACTAATAATAGCGCTACCCTCCAAAGGAGTAATGATGTATTTAAATTGCGCGCAGTTTAAACCAAAATGGCCTGTTTTTCTATGAAAGTTTAAAAGCAAACCACTGCGTTTTAGCCATTTATTATGGCTATGTAGTTAGTAGTAAAAATAACGGATTAGATTTAATGGTTTCGTTAATTTTTATTCAGCTTATTCTAATTAAAATCCATAAAGTATGTTTTATAAACGGGCATAAGAGATTAGAAATTACGATACAAATTAGAGTAAAAACACTTTTAACGTATTTGTGTGTCTACTTAACTCATTTTTGTTCACCCTATAATAATAAAAAGTTATATTTATGAAAATAAAGTACTTTTAGAGCTTTTACACTAGTTACTACTTTTTAACCAAGATGAAATTAATTCAAATTACAATTTTTATATATCGCTAATTTCTCATCCTATTTACCTATCAAATCATTAAAAACATAAACTTTTGCAACACCTGAAAAACAAAATTAACCTTTAGTGAATATCCGTTAAGTTTAACGATTAATTTTATTGAGTATTTTTCACTTTTGAGCCGTTTATTGCTTTGTTAGTCTTCGAATCTGAATTTTTACCTACGTAAAAAATTGACCAATTTACACAGGGCAACACACAAGATGAGCAAAAAATTAGCGACGCTTATTAGCGCAAGTATTGTATTCGCACCCGCTGTTTCGGCAGTAGAATTATACAAAGATGACAAAAATACTGTTGAAGTTGGTGGATATCTTGATGTGCGTGTAATTAATACACAAAACGAAACCGAAGTTGTTAATGGTACCTCGCGCATTAACTTTAGATTTACCCGAAAGCTTAAGAAAGACTGGACCGCACTCGCACTCGTAGAATGGGGTGTAAACCCTGTTGGCAGCAGCGATATTATTTATAACAATCGTTTTGAGTCTATCCAGGATGAGTTTTTATACAACCGTTTAGGTTACGCAGGGCTTTCGCACGAAAAATATGGCCAACTTACCATTGGTAAACAATGGGGTGCATGGTACGACGTAGTTTACGGCACAAATAATAGCTTTGTATGGGATGGCAATGCGGCTGGTGTTTACACCTATAACAAAGACGATGGCGCTGTTAATGGCACTGGCCGTGGAGATAAATTAGTGCAGTACCGCAATAGCTATAACGATTTTAGTTTTGCAGTACAAGCGCAGCTTAAAAACAGCGAATTTTATACCTGTGACGTCACCGACATTTCAGAAGAAGAATGTGAAGCACTTTGGAACTCTGGCGATAGTGCAGCCCAAGAAGTTGAATTTAATTACACATTTGGTGCGTCTGTAACTTATACCCCAACTGACATGCTAACACTTACAGCAGGTGTTAACCGTGGTGAGTTTGATTTAACGTTTGGCGATGGTTCTACTCGCAATGTTGAAGATTTAATTTATGGTGCAGGTATTATGTGGGGCAACATTGATGAGCCCGGCCTATACGTTGCAGCCAACGTAAATAAAAACAAAAACCACGACACAGATAACATCGGTCGCTTAATTAAAGACGCAATCGGTGTAGAAACATTCGCATCTTACCGCTTTGATAACGATTTTCGCCCTTTTATTGCCTACAACGTGTTTGATGCCGGTGATGATTACGTAATTCAGCCAAACTTTAACGCCGATCCTAACGATGTATTTAAGCGTCAGTTTGCTGTTATTGGCCTTCATTACCTAATTGACGAAGCTACTATTGCCTACATAGAAGCGCGTAAGGACTTTAGTGACTTCGAAAGTGATAACGACGATCAACAAGCACAAATGGAGCAGTCGGAAGACGACGGTATAGCATTTGGTTTTAGATATAAGTTCTAAATATAAGCTCTAAATATAAGTTTAAAAACGACTACAACTTCCCTAAGCACAACCCTTTTAGCCCTTTTGACTTTTTTAATTGGGCTTTTTTATTCCGCCATACTTTTTTTAATACTTGGTTTTGTATTTAAGGCTATTTCAACAAATGCATTAACAGCCGCATTGGTATCTGCTTTTTTAAATTGTAATAGCACCGGAATTTGCGTAAATACATCGCTCAATTTTATAAAATGGCACCCTTTACTATACAATTTACGTACGCAATAAGGCGCAATTGCCACACCAAGGCCTGCAGCCACTTCGGTAACTAATGTTTGCATATGTCGAGGTTGGCTAATAATGTTCGGTGAAAAACGAGCTTGTTTGCATTGCAAAATGGTTTCATCAAAAAGACCAAGTGCTTCCTCTCTATTAAAAATGATAAATGGCTCATTTTTTAGTTTAACTAAATCAATGTTTTTATAATTTGCCAGCGCATGGTTTTGATTAACTATGGCCACTAATGAATCTACATAAATAGTATGACTTACAAATTCATCATTAATCGAATCAGGTAAAGGCCGTGAAAAACCCACATCAATTAAATCATTTTTAAACGCATGTATCTGCTCAGTTGCGGTCATTTCAAACAATGTAACGTGCACGCTTGGGTATTGCTGTTTGTATTCTCGAACCAGTGCTGCCATAAAGGCTAAACATGCCGAGCTTAAGTGCGCAATATTAAGTGTACCTACCTGCCCGTTGTGGGCACGTTTAACCTGAGTTTTAGCTTTGTCAGCTAGAGCCAAAATAGCGCGTGCATCTTTTAATAGCTGCTCACCCGCTTGAGTTATTGCAACATCGCGTGAATTTCTTATAAACAGCACAACATCAAGCTCGCTTTCGAGCTGTGCAATATGCCTACTTATTGCAGGTTGCACGGTGTGTAGCTCTTTGGCCGCTTCTGAAAAACTCTGATGCTTAGCCACGCTGACAAAACTTTTTAATGTTTTAATATCCATTACGCACCTTAAATACATTTTTTGTATAGATTCTATAAAATAATATCATTTTTGTTATAGGTAAAGAACTCATACCATAGCGGCATGAGTTAACAACACTAGACAGCTATGACCAAACCCAAACAAAATCAGTCATTAAGTCGATTTATTTTATTACTAATGACCACTGCAATTGCCGCAACAGCAGCAAACTTATACTACAACCAGCCTATTTTACCGCTTATAGCGAACGAATTTAATTTAACTGATTCACAGCTTGGGAGTATTCCCGCGCTTACACAAATTGGTTACGCGTTTGCGTTATCATTTATTTCTCCTTTGGGTGACTCGATTGCTCGCAGGCGTTTAATTACTATTTTGTCGAGCTTATTAGTAGTGGCTTGTAGTGCAGCAATGCTTGCACCTAACTTACCTTTATTACTTATATCGGTATTTTTAATTGGTGTAAGCGCCAATATAACCCAGCAATTAATACCCTTTGCAGCATCGCTTGTATCGAGCGAGCAAAAAGGTGCCACGTTAGGCACATTAATGATGGGCTTAACTATCGGTATTTTACTTTCAAGAACGTTAAGTGGATTTGTAGGTGAGCAATTTGGTTGGCGAAGTGTATTTTTAATGTCGGCAGTACTCGCAGCATTATTTGGTATATTACTGCGCGTGTTTTTACCTAGCAATAAGCCACACACTAATTTGCGTTATTGGCCTCTCATTAAAAGTACGTTGGCGTTGTTTATTAAACATAAATCACTGCAGCATTTTACACTTTCGGGCGCATTTTGGTTTGCATCATTTAATGTGCTTTGGGCAACACTTGCAATTTATGTTAGTGATGAGCCATTTAACTACAACGCTCAACAAGCTGGTTTATTTGGTGTAATAGCATTGGCTGGCGTAATAGGCGCTAAGTCATCGGGTAAATGGGTCAGCAAACTAGGGTCTAAAGCTCTAATTATGATTGCACTTACGCTTGCGGCAATCGGCTTTGCTATTACAGGTTTGTTTAATGGCAGTTTAGCGTCGTTGGTTATTGGTATTATTTTAATCGACTTTGCCATATTTAGTGCGCAAGTGGCTAACCAAGTGCGTGTTTTTAGTATTGAACCCACTGCGCAAAGTCGCATAAATGGAATTTACATGCTGGGTTATTACATTGGAGGCGCTGTTGGCTCAATGGTTGGTGTTAAGGCATTTGCACTTTATCAATGGCCTGGCGTTGTTGCTGTAAGCATTATATTTATTTTGCTAAGTGGCATTTTTAATTCATTTGCTAAAAAGTAATCGCTTAAAACTTAAGGAGTAAAAATGAATACATTGAAAACAGCGGGTAGCTTTACATTACTGTGTATTGCCAGCTTAACTATTATGGTGGGAACCCTACTTGCGCCAGGTTTAGTAAGTATTTCACAAGGATTAGGTATAACCGATAACACCGTACTTTTAATTACGTTGCCATCGTTAGGAGCTGTGGTGTTTGCGCCCTTCGCAGGAAAATTAATTGATAAATACGGCGCTTATAAACTTTTAGTAATTGGGTTATTTTTATATGGGGTTGAAGGTGCCAGTGCTTACTTTTTAAAAGGCCCAACGCTTGTATTTGCTAATCGATTTTTACTCGGCGGTATAACGGCAGTGGTTATGGCAAGTTGTACGGTTTTAATTTCTGATTGGTACACAGGCGAAGCACGCCTTGGCATGATTGCAAAACAAGGTATGGCGATAGAGTTAGGCGGTGTTATATTTTTATTTTTAGGTGGATTATTAGCCTCGCAATTTTGGGCGCTGCCATTTTCACTTTATTTAATAGCGTGGGTATTTTTGGCTATGCTTTTATTGTTTGTGCCAAATAAAAACTCAGTGGCTAGTAATAACGATGAAGTGTCAGAACATCTACACCACAAAGCTAATAATGGCCTCTCGTTAAAAAGCGTTTATGTAATTTCAACACTCGCGATGACCATATTTTTTACGTCTACTGTGTTACTGCCCATCGTAATGAACGAGGAAAACTTTGACGAATCACAAATAGGCCAACTACTCGCATTTATATCTTTAGTGGCTGTAGTTACTGCAGGCTTTATGCCTAAAATAACAAAGAAGCTTGGTGAGCCCAAGGTTTTGGCATTTGCCTTTTTAGCGTTTAGTTTATCGTATATTTGTTTTACACAAGTAAGCACCCGACCTTTAATTTTAGGCGCAATATTAATAGGTATAGGATTTGGTTTTAGTATTCCGCTTTTAAACCATATGACGGTAGAGCTCAGCGATGTGAAAGTACGCGGCCGTAACTTATCGTACTTTACGATGGCTGTATTCTCGGGTCAGTTTTTTACCTCATTTATGGAATATATACCTGGTGGTGAGAAAAACGTATTTATAATTTGTAGCGTTTCAGCATTTATAATTGCACTGGTATTATTTTTTAAACCGACCAAAGCAAAGCAGTCGTAACTTACAAAAGAGCATTTTTATAAATGCTCTTTTTTATCTAAACTTCCCACTTCCCACTTTACTATTTGCACTACTTCCCTGATTACTCTTTCTAATTTGACTCTATTGCTAAGTTTAGCGTTATAGCAGCATTTAGTATGATGTGTTCTTTTACTGTAAAGCCACCAGCCAATTTATATTAACTGCATTACGAGTATAAAAAATGGTTAAACTATATTGAACTGTAAAGTACTGACACTGCTTATTGCTGATCACAAAGGCGAAAGGCTGATTAAAAGCAGTAACAAATAGATGTGTATATGCTCATGGGTACTGACGGTATTCTAATTCAATAGCTGTGAGCTGTATATAAAAACAGTACATGTAATTGCTGTGCAAAAATAATTTAAACCTACCTTTTTTTGTAAGTCGTTAATAATATTGAATTAAGTAAATTGTTATAAAGCTGATTCGTTATCATAAATATATAAAACAACGACAACTGTATATGTATACAGTTGTCACTTAAACCTATCTAACCTACTTTTTAATAAACGTACTATAACCAGCTAATGCCTTAGCCACACTAATTGATGGATTATCTGAATGCTCAGCACCTTTGTTTATAGCACTTTGCCACACAAGGTTATTGTTAGGGTTGGCTGTTAAAGCGGCCTCTAAATTACTAAACGCTTTTAACATTAGCGGATGCTCTGCCCCGCCCACCGAGAGATATAAATAAGTAGACGACTTAACTTTGTTATTTTGAGCACTTAAAAACGCTTCTAAATTATTAACTACGGTCATATCGTCATACCAAGCCGCTGGGCTAAAAGCAAAATAGCCATTAAACAATTCAGGCTTTGTATGCAGTGTATAAAGCACAAAGCTACCACCTGCCGAAAAACCACTTAATACACGGTTATTACTAAGCTTATATTTTGCTGATAGATAAGGGAGTAACTCAGTTTCAATAAACGCTAAAAACTTGTCGGCTTCGCCATTTGGTTCAATAAGTGTTTCATGCTCTGGACGCGCTTGTGTATTTACATCTTGGCGGGCATAAGGAGGTACTAAATCGCGATTACGTGTATCAGTAAAAAACAAATTAGGAATAGACACCAATATAGCCTTATCCCCTTTTTCGCTCTTAGCTTGTTTTGTAAGTGCTTTATCCCATGTATCTAAATTAAAGTTACCATCGGTTTTAATAATTAACGGATACGCTTTTTTAGGATTGTAATTAGCGGGCAATCTTATAAACACTTTGCGCGACTCATTAAGCACGCTTGAGTTAATTGTTACATCAGTATAGGCCGATACATAATGGTTATAATAACGTATAGCTAAAATACCAATAGCAAAAATGACTACGGCTAAACTTAAATTAATAATATAGTGTTTTGTTATTTTTATTGCCATATGGCATTCCTTTAAATGTTTAGGAGTTATTTAATCGAGCTTAACCCATTGTTTTATTTCAAGCGCGGTCATAATAAGCTCAACCGAAAACGCGGCTAAAATCATGCCCATCACACGCGTTAAAATAGACGCGCCGCCAGTACCAATTAGCTTAATAATTTTACCCGAAAGCAGCAACAGTATTAATGTAATACCCAACACACCAAGTGTAACAAGCGCTGTGCCTATTTGAGTAGTAATTGGGTGTATGTGGTTATCGGTAAGTAGTATTACCGCCAAAATAGCGCCAGGAGTCGCCGTTGCAGGTATAGCAAGCGGAAACACGGCTATATCGTGATCGGGGTCTTGTTTGGCTTTGTTAGAATCGTTTCCAAAAATCATTTGCAGGCCAAACAAAAACAATATAATTCCGCCCCCTAACTGAAACGACACCAACCTAATTCCCATCGCATTAAGTATTAGTTGCCCTATTAAAATAGACCCTAATAATACGCCCCCGGCATAAAGTACCGTTTTAAATGCAGTTTTACGACGTTGTTGATCAGTTAAATGAGAAGTAAGCGCGGCAAACAGCGCCATAGTGCCTATTGGGTCAATGGTCGCCCAAATTACAAGCGCATCTTGAGAGAGTTTTTCTAGCATATAAAATCCTTGTTAAGCGTAAATGTTTAATAAAACACGGGTAACAAATTCATTTGCTCACGCTTAACTATAATAGAAAGCCGCTATTTTTTGTATTTTATTTACTGAGCTTTAAGGGGTGAGGATTGAAAAAAGGTAAGCACTTATAATTGCCGTCTTGAGTTAAAGTGATTTATGCCAAATAGAATTTTCTCTTAAACTAAAGCCCAGTTTCATAAGTAAATTATGGGAACGTGCATTATGTGCACTCACCTCAGCAGACAAATGTTTAAGCGGAATATGCTTAACTAGAGTTTCAATAAAACCGGTCACCACTTCAAACATTACGCCCTTATCCCAAAAGTCAGGATGCAGCTCAAATCCTATAAACGCACCACTTTTACACGGGCTTAAATTATAAAGCCCACAAGTACCCATTAACTTTCCAGATATATTATGTTCAATTGCAACTCGAATTACTTCACCTTCGTAATATGCACTAATATCATCTTGTATTAATTGTTTGATTTGCGTTTTGCTAAGTGGTGTTTCGTAGTCGTTAAATTCTGACACGTGCGGGTGATTTAAAATATTAAATAAACACGCTGCGTGTTTGTGGGTAACTAAACGTAGCGTAACGCGCTCAAGCTTTGTGGTGTTAAACATTTTATTTAAGTGGTTAGTTAAATTAGCTCTTTATGGGCACGCATTATTAACTTACCATACCCCTTTCACAAGCATTATCTTTAAAGCAAAAAGAGTAAGAGAACGTAATGAGTGACGATTTTAAAGTAATACAACCCACTACCACAGTATATTGCCCAAAGCGCGGCGAAGGCTGGACCTTAACAGGCATTACTAATATTAACGAGTTTACCTCAGTAATGTTTGACGGCACACGCTATACACTTCCTGCACGCGAAATAGTAGAAGAACTTCTCCCTAACCAATTAGCGCGTGAGCAAAATAGCTAACTAAACACATACACAGTAAAAAGGCTGCAATTTTGCAGCCTACTATCTAATTAACGAGTTAAAATGCATCGTCTTCGCTGTAAACATTAACGTTTAGCTCGTCATCACTTTCAAATACCACAAACGAAATAGGCTTACAGCACACTTGGCAGTCTTCTATGTATTGCTCATCAATATCTGCTGCATCAAGTAATACTTCTATACTTTCTCCACAATAAGGGCAGCTTATTGATGTTTCTGTTAACTGGTTCATTTATCACCTGCTAATTTATATCACGAATGTTGTCACTTTAATGAACATGTAAGCATAATTCAACACCACATTAAATAACGCATACTTGGCTAACCCAATTAAACCGTGCTACTAACTTAAATAGTGATCTTGTTACTCGCCTTATCCCTATAAAACTTGTCAAAGCACAATATTTTTCACCATAGATAAGTTGGCCAGCCCTCTACAATGAAATTGTATTAGCACTTAGCGGGTCTAACTTTATAAGTATTTATAAACTCACAGTACAGATGGATAATTTTATGAAAAAATCACTTACGCTTGCATTAACATCTGCCGTTATTTTGTTTAGTACATTCTCCCATGCAGCTAAAACCGAAAAAGCCGTTCTAGCTGGAGGTTGTTTTTGGTGTATGGAAAGTGACTTTGAAAAGCTAGAAGGCGTAACCGATGTAATATCGGGCTTTACTGGCGGTAAACTTAAAAACCCGACATACAATGGTAATCATAAAGGCCATTACGAGGCCGTAGAAATCACATACGATCCGGCCATAGTTAGCTATCAGGGCATACTTGATCATTACTGGGTAAATATTGATCCCTTTGATGCCAAAGGCCAATTTTGTGATAAAGGCCCTAGTTACTTAAGCGCTATATTTGTACAAAACGACGAACAACGTAAATTAGCCGAAAAAACAAAAGCTGCAGTAGTTGCCGAGTTCCCTAATCAAACTGTGGTTACACCTATACTAAACGCAAGCACCTTTTACCCTATAAAAGGGAGGGAAAGCTTTCACCAAGATTATTACAAAAACAATCCAATCCGATACAACACTTATCGTTGGCGTTGTGGTCGCGACAGCCGCCTAGAAGAAATTTGGGGCGACAGAGCAACCCATTAATCGCGTTAAATCAGGTATACCACAGTAAAATATTAAAAGGCTGGTTTAATTATCAGCTTTTTAATATTTTAGTTATTGCGAGATTCTTTAATAAATCGATATCTAAATTCAGATAAGTAACCAACAATGCTAACAAGCAAAGCAGAATTAAAATCACCTCTCACAAGCTGTGTCCAAACATTTCCTTCTCCATTAAAGCTAATGTAAATAGCCATAATAAAAGCAACAAACGCTGAAACTTGATACATCCAAGAATATTCACCAAAAAATTTCTGTGTCACACTTTTTTCTTTTAATTTATCTTCCACAATTAATCTCCATTTTATATTGCTATTAAATCCTAGCTATAACATAGGCAAAATAAGGAATTTATAATAAAGGTTTATTTATACACCGTCTATTTCATAAAGCCTTTGTTATTAAGCTAAATGCTTGAATAGCAAATAGGATACATGTCACTTCGCTTTAAGTGGACAGCACTGCTTGACTTAAGATACTCAGTTTTAGGATTCATTATCAATAAATAGTATATTCTGTTTCCTAAAGCAGGCTGTTTATCTACTAAATCAAATACAATAAATTGCACTCCTAGATTGATATAAACAAAATTTAACAGCTGGAGTTACACAAAATGTTTGCCAACCAATTACAACTAGCGCGTGCTCTAGAGTTACCAACACGACAAGCCATGCTTTACCGTGAACCAGCAGTACAAAACTTTTGGATAAACAACACTGACCTAATTGCAAACGCGTGGAGCGAATGGGAAGCAACATCAATAGATAGCTCAACGTTTACGCTAGACGACACACTACTTGATAAAAACATACGTGAAGCAGTAAAACAAGCATGGGAAGATCCATCAAAAGAGCTAGCCGTAAAAGCGTTATTACACGAAGTAGCGCCTGATGTGTTTCAATTTCAATTTTTTGATCCTGAGCGACTAGCAGTATTACGCGGATATTTAGAACAAGTATGGAATTCGCAAATCCCTATGCGCCCTCCATACGGCATAGTGTTAAATCGCCGTGGTGCCATGCTTGATAGCCGATCAGAAGGTTATTTAGCCGCGCCAAGCTTTCAAGCATTTTATAACGAAATACTAAACACTTATATGCGCCCTATTTCACGTATGCTGTTCTCGGAAATTATGGGGTTTGATACACAAACATTTGGCTTTTCAATTTATTATGAGCCAAATACAGATTCGTCAATTCGCCCACATACCGACGCATCAGCTGTAACGCTTAACATTAACCTAAATTTACCAGGCGAAGAGTTTACAGGGTCACAAGTGGACTTTTATCACCCGTACACAGGTGACATTAAATCACTTACCTTTAAGCCTGGTACTGCCATGTTACATCGAGGCAATATTGCACACGCAGCCAAGCCTATTACCAGTGGCGAGCGAACTAACTTTGTATTGTGGTTGTATGGGGAGCGCGGTCGATTACCAGCACAAGGCGCACCACGCATTCCTGTTGATGCTAAACAGCGCTGGACTAACCCAAACAAACCAAATGATGGCTATGCACCATTTTAAATAATCGCTTTTAAAGTTTTAAATACAAATGGCTGCCTAATTTAAGCAGCCTTATAAAAATAAAGCTTATCCAGTAACCAACACGTTTTAAGTTTAGTAATATCAAAAAACCGCCCTATTCATAATCTATATTGTCGCCACTTATAACAATTGATAACACAAATTTTCCGCCTTGCTTTTATTATGTCCCAGTACTTCGCTTAACAAAGTACAAAGTTTAGGAGGATGTCATGTTTTTTTGTATTTAATTGATAAGCCACTGTAATGCTTAAGTTGGTAATTTAATAAATTGTGCTATCTTTTTACTATCTACATTATAAAAATACGAGCTAACATGTTGTTCCGAGGTACAATTGCCATAGCAATATTGGCAATTTCTGCTGCTAATAAAACCTATGCAAACGACATAGATGTACAATTTAGTGGTTTTGCATCCTTAACACTCAGCTACACGGACGATTCAGATGTTGGCTTTGCATCGAGTTATTCAAATGTCAACGAATCTGGTTTTTCAGCAACGCGAGATTCAATTTTAGGTGGGCAGGCTAATATATCACTCTCAAAAAATTGGGACTCTGTGTTTCAAGTAGTTATTCAAGATCATGCCTTTAAAAGCTTTGATAATTTTTTAGAGCTCGCCTTTGTGCGCTATCGCCCTACCCGTCATTGGGCTATTCGTGCAGGCAGGTTAAATAGCGACCTTTACTTACTATCGGAATACCCTTACGTAGGATATGCCTATTTATGGGTGCGCCCGCCTCATTCGTACTACTCGTTTGCAAACATTGCAGGAAATTTCGATGGTGTAGATGTGGAATACAGCAAAGCAATTAACGACGGTTTTTTACGTTTAAAACTTGCTTATGGTAGTACAACAGCCAAGCTACAAGCCTATAATGACGACTTTTTTATTGATTTTGATAACTTAACAACTTTTAGCGCAACCTACTCTTTAGATGCATGGACTATGCGTTTTTCATTATCAAAGTCAGACTTTGGGGATTATAAGTTAACCTCTTTAGATGAGTATTTAGCCGCACTCAACTCAATACCACAGAGTATATGGCCGCAAGCGCAAAAAATATCAAACAAATTTAACACCAAAGGTAACAGTATAGAATACGCCGCGTTTGGGCTTACTTACGATCACAACAATTGGCTAATCCAATCTGAGGTGGGTATTTCAGAATCCGATTGGATAGTTGCTCCGTCAGTTCTTAGTGGCTACATTAGTGCAGGTTACCGTGTAGATAACGCAATATTTTATACAGGTTTTACAGCGGCTAAACACCGACATGACGTAATAAAAGTAAACGATCCTGCTTTTCCGCCAAGCACTCCCGAGCAATTTTCGGTGCCTATACAACAACTCGCAGTTGCCAGTCAGTCTGCTGTTAAAGTTACCAATGTTCACCAACACTCAATTAACGTAGGCGTAAAATGGCAACTGTCTGAGCGCATAGCATTAAAAGCCCAGTTAGACCGCTTTGATATAAAACCTCAAGGCGCTGGCTTATGGAGTCTTAGCAACCCTTCAGATGTTGATGAGGGCCACAAAGTACATATACTTAGTCTAAATGCTAGTATGGTGTTTTAATGATGAGCCCTCGTAACTTTTTTATAACTGCATTGCTGCCCTTGTGCCTGCTTTTTATGAGCTTTTATGCTAAATCTACAGAGTTTGTAGTCGTGGTTAATAAAAGCAATGCGATTAACGCATTATCAAAACGAGAAATTATTGATATTTACATGGGCAGGTATTTAACTTTCCCTGATGGTGAGACCTCAAAACCGCTTGATTTACCCGCGCAATCAACATTAAAAAACGACTTTTACTTAAAACTGGTTAATAAAGACGAGCAAAAAATAAATGCGTATTGGGCAAGGCTTTTATTTTCAGGGCGCGCAAAGCCACCCACGCCTTCAACATCGGTAGAAGACGCAATAAACAAAATAGCAGCATCACAATTTGCAATTGGCTACATTCCGCTATCGCAAGTTACAGATGCAGTAAAAGTGGTATACACATTTGATTAAAATTATTAGCCAAAAACTCTACATACGCGTCGCTATATCAATTGCGTTAGTTGCTATTGTTGTGTCTTTACTCTCGTCTATGCTCTCTTATTACTCAGGCTTTAAAGAGAAAAAAAACACAAATTACCTACTTGTTCAACAGTTAGCGCAAACAATGGAAAAAACAGCCGCTATTGCCGCTTACTTAAATGACAAAGAATTAAGCCAAGAAATTATTAACGGCCTACTCAGTAACGACTTAGTGCAAGGCGCAAGCCTAGAAGGAGAAGTAAACCCTAAAGGAGAGATGGATTTATTTATTGCAAAAGGCTCTACTAACAAAAAAAATGAAGCTGTTTTAATTAAATTAGTTCACCCCTTTATAGAAGACACTTTTATAGGTGTACTTGCCATATACCCTGACGATAACTTTATTGAACAACAAGCACAGTCAGCGCTTATAAAAGAATTTATCTTAATGCTGATTCAATCCATTGTTATCGCATTTTTTGTATCGCTGGTAGTTCAGCGCTGGCTTACACAGCCTATTCAAAACCTAACCGACAGCTTTGCTAAAATAAATCCAAGCGAGCCAGAAACCCTTAAAATGCTAACCTTCAAGCAAGGCAAGCGGGACGAAATAAGCCGTTTAACCCAAGGTATAAATGCCTTAATGCACGAGCTACATTTAACTATTAGTAATGAGCAAACACTGCGTAAAAAAACTCAAGAGCTAGAAGCTAAATTTAGACTTATTTTTGAACAAGCCAGCGCAGGTATTTGTTTACTCGATGACAAAAACATTATCACCACCTTTAACCCTGCATTTAAGCATTATTTTACCGTACCTGGTGAAGAAGAATTACCAACCTTGCATTTTCCTGAGTTACTTAGCAATGTAGACGAATTACAAAGCCTGCTGGCAGATATTCGCTCTGCTAAAAACCCACCACAAACCACCTTAGATGTAGAGTGTAAAGTTGGCTATAAAACTGTATGGTTTCATTGTTTGTTTGTAAGGTTAACAGACCAAAGAGATACCAAACGAAACCCCAAACAAGAGCAGCTAGTAGAAGTAATTTTACACGATGTAACCGAGCGCGCAGAACGCGAACAGCAAACCCGCTTTGAAGCCGATCACGACCCACTCACTGGCTTATTAAACCGACGCGCCGGTGAAAAACGCCTTAAAAAAGCACTACGTGAATGTATTAAACATAATGAACATTTAGTGCTTATGATGATTGATTTAGATAAGTTTAAACCCATTAACGACACCTACGGACACGAAGCCGGCGACAAAGTGCTAATTGAAATAGCGCACAGATTTAAAACACTTTTTCACGAAAAAAACGATATGTGTATCCGCCTAGGCGGTGACGAATTTATTGTTGCAAGGCAAGTTAATACCTACGATAAAACGGCAACACAACAAAAAGCGAACGCCTTACTCAATGAGTTACAACAGCAGGTTAGTATTTCAAACACAAAAACATGCGCAGTAGGTGCAAGCATAGGAATTGCAATAGCCCCATATGATGGCAATGAACTACATCAATTAATGCACAACGGTGATAAAACTCTTTATCACGTAAAAGAAACAGGCCGAGGGAAAGTTGCCTTTTATGACGATATAAAAAATTAGATGGCGTGAATTAGTAACTACATAGTAAATGCTATAATGTTTTTATGGCTTTCAAATAGTCTTTATTATAAAAGTACGCTGCTAAACCAAAGTAAATAACAGGACCAAAATAAGCGATTGGGAAGTGAGCATAAATACTAAGATAGATAATCGATAAAATAAAAAACAGACTCATGCTAAAGCAAACCACTGCCAAAAGCCTGCCTAAGCAACATATAGATTGGGCTGCAATATTTAAAACAAACAAGCTAATAGCACCAAGTATTACATACACTAAAGTGTTTAAATCTTCCCCATGCGCTAAACCATCTTCGGTATAGTACATCATGTAATGAGCAAGCGGAGTCAGTGCTAATAAAGCCCAGAAACCATAACTGCTCCAAGTTGATGAGACAAAATAGTTACTACCAATGTCAGGCGCAGGAAACGATGCTTTATATCTATTTTGGTTCATGTGGATTCCAGTTAAGCCGTTTTATATAAGTTGATAGCTAGGCTTTTATTTAAAACACAAAAGGCCAATAGGCAATAAAAACTATCTGTATTATTGATTTTTATCAAAAAAATTACAACTTGATTGCACTACTAACCAAAATACAGAATAACAATTGTACTATTAGCAATTAATCAAAGTAATAAAAAATCTAATTAAAAAGAATATTGAACAATAAACTTTTCAATTGATAGAATGCCCTACTTTTTCCCATAAAGAGATACAATGGCAAACTTCAATACTCATCTTAATACTGCCGTAATCATCACAGGCTTAGCCTCAGCCACCTTATTATCTGCAGGCCATATTGATTTAAAGGGCGCACTCTGGCTTTGGTTTTTAGGCTCAATTGGCGGCTTATTGCCCGACATAGATTCAGATAACTCAACATCACTCGATACTATTTTTAACTTATTCGCACTCAGCGCTGTATTACTGGTACTGCATTACATAACCACCGAACTCATTATTGAAATTAGCTTTATCGAGTTAATCGTAGTGCCGTTATTGGTTTACGGATTTATGAAATACATTATTAGACCCATTTTTGAATGGATCACAGTACACAGAGGTAGTTGCCACTCTTTACTATTTATACTGTTATGCGCGCTATTAACAACTCAAGTAACATGGAAACTGAATGACCAATCAACCACACAAGCAGCCGTCTTTGCCTGGTTAACGGGTGGGTTTATTTTACTCGGCGGATTAATTCATTTATTGCTGGATGAAATTTACAGTGTAGATTTGAGTAACGTCACCATTAAACGCTCTTTTGGCACCGCTTTAAAAATAGCCGACTTCGATAACAAACTAATTACGCTAGCATCAGTTATTGCCATTACAGGTTTAATCTATGTTGCGCCCCCTACAAAGCAAACTATTACAGCGTTAAGTGACTGGTCCCATTTTACGTTTTTATCTTAATGAAGGCGATTTAAGCCCTTTTATAGACTTGCCCTACTAAAGTAAGTGACTTTTGCAAAGTCGCTTATCCCCATTGCTAGAATGAATGCAAAATACCCTCTTAGTAATTTAAAAGTTTATGCACAAAGAGGGTAAGAGGCGCTGCGCTTTTAGAGGTTTATCAGCTTAAATCAATGCGACTTTGCTCGTTTAAGTTTAATTAAAAGCGCAAGTTTTAGCCTTTTTGTAATTAATTATTATTTTTATTGGTTTTAGTGAAATTTTTAAATCGCTTTGCCTGTCTTATAGTTTCAATATTTATATAAAAGTTTCAACGGTTTGATGTGTGCAAAACTACTGCATCTTTTAAAAGCGTTAAATATAAAATTATAAGAGGTCCATAATGGAATTTACACATAAACGCACCACCCTAATTACAGCATCGTTATTGTTGGTATTGGCGATATCACAGGGTATTTATTCAGCCCTTTACAGTGCTGAAATTAGTTTTTCAAGGCAGTATGCATGGGGACTAGAAGCCGTAGTTTTCACTCTACTTGTTGCCTTTGCGGGTTCTGCTATGGTGCAAGCACAAAACGCTCAGCTAGGATGGTCGGCTATAACATTTAGCGCAATTCTTAACATAGTACAGGTAAGCATTGGCCTTACTTTGTTTTCAACATTTGGAAAAGTTGCGGGCACAGTAGAAGGCGCACAACCTCTAATTGGTGGCGTGGTTTCTTTGTCATTCATGATTTACTACGCAGCTAAATTATTATTGGGATTAGCAGCACTTGTTTTTGGCCTGTCTTTTATCGCTAAAGGTGGCAAAGCAATTGGCGGACTTACAGCCTTAGCTGGCGGAGTTGCAATGCTTGCCAATGGTATTTTAATTACCTTTGGCCGTGATGGATTCCTTCCATCAGCTGTTGCTGGTGCATCAGGCATGATTGCAACGTTACTTTTAGCAATATGTTTGATTAGTCTTTACCGTAAACAAGACTAAGGCTTAATACCTTACAAGTAATGTGCTTATTTAAATGAGTTATAAACATCGGCGTGTATTAGAGTGCTAATTCGCCGATGTTTTACGTTTAAAGTGACGCCCACTTTCAACTTAAAGCGTTCGTCTACCGCACCCCAAGTTAATGCCCTCTTCGTAATCTCTAAAGACTAATTCACAAAGAGGTTATGAGGCGCTGCGCTTTTAGAGGGTAAAATAGCTTATATCAAAGCAATTCGACTAATTTAAGCTTTGGTGTGTGAAGTCAAGATTTGACTTCATTTATTCTCGTAAATTCTTGTTACTTACGCTTTTTAATAAATCGAATTTCGTAATGATATAAACAGGTTCTTTTTTACATTCGACTTTATAAAGATATTGATTTTTAAAAAAATTAGTTTTTTCTTTTATTAAACTAATTTGCTCCCATGGTATTAAAAAACTCCTGGGAAATAGTAGAATCAACATCCGTTTTTGGCTTATAAATATACCTTGCTGAAATGATTTGATATTTAGCCAAGTCCGATATTCACTGTTTTTCTCACGAGAAATACCTGCCACATTCGTCAAGTACATACTGCTTGATTTTAAAAGTGAGGAATCAGAAATAATTAAATCCGTTTTATATTCTCTAGCTAGTTTAGGGTAATACCCAATAATGCTTTGGATATAATTGACTAAAATATAGAACAATAAAAATAAAATTAAGCATATAACAAAGTCCATTTTTTAATACTCCGAAAACTTGCTCCGCACTGCAGAGTAAGCTGAAATTTAAGATGGGTGTCTTATTAATTTCCTAATTCAAGCAGCTTATCTTCAACCCACCCTCGTCGGTGCTTGTAAGATTGACCTGTAAAACGGTCTTCGCCACATAAAAATGCACGACGAACACAGCGTGAAATACAGTGATAGTATTTTGTATCAACCAAACTTATTTGACGCTTTCTTGCAATTGCCATAAGACACCCTGCTCTTTTTTTGAACTAATTAAAACCTAGTCCTTAATTTTTAAAAGAGCAAAATTTAGAATGGGTGTCACTGTTAATCTTTTAAATAATAAGAACACTTGGTTTTTGAATAAAAAGATCAAGAAAACACAGCTGCCTGCTTGACCGGAATTTTCTAATGAGTGACCCCTTTCGCTTTTTTCAATTATTCCTTACTTTCTCCAGCGTTCAACAACCTTATCAAAAGCTACATCCTTCCATGCCGAACTCCACTCAGTATATACACTTACACTTGCTGACTTTGGCTCTGGACTTGGTTTAGGGAGTTGAACTAAACTGGGCATTAGTACAGCATCTCCAACAATGAATGCTTCCCCTTGATTTAACGAAGGTAACAAATCAATAAGACCACTTGAACTGTCAGGCAACAGTGCTTTTATATAACTTTGATCTACTCTATTTGTGAGTCTTAACGCTAGAAAATTATTACATTGAGAGAAAATTGTATCAGATACTTCTGATGGTCTTTGACTAACCACCATTAGGCTAAGCCCGTATTTGCGTCCTTCTTTTGCAATTCTTTCGATAGATTTTTTTGAGGCTTTGTATTCTGCTCCCCCAATTCGCGGAATGTAATTATGGGCTTCCTCACAAACAATCATAAATGGAATATCGTTCGTTTCATCTAGATTATGCTTCAGTTTTGAATAATGAAATGCAAAATCAAAGATAAGCCGAGAAATCAAGCTAACAGTCAAACTCAAAACCTCAAAAGGGACTCCACTTAGGTCTACGACCGAGATATTTGATTTATCAATATATCCTAAGAATTGTCTCAATATTTCCTCAAAATCTTTAGTTTTGTATATCTCACTATTTTCAGTTAATGGATTAAGAAGAAAAGTGAGTCGTTTATCATTTAGCTTTGTCTCAAGCCTTGATATAAACCTATCAAATTCACCATTAAAACCTCCATCTTTGGATACTTTAGCATCTAACACTTTATGCTTGGCATTACCTGTGGATGCTTCAAAGTTTATAGTTTCCCACAACTTATCTTCATCAAACTCAATTTCAGCACTGAGTGTTGCAAATAACTTTTTTGAGTCCTTTTCATAAACGGTGAGCTCATTTTTGTTACAAATAAAACTGTAAACTTCTTTAATATCGAAATATACAGGAGAGTCATAAGTTATTTTATTTAGTGTAGGGTTATGCTTTTCTTTGTTAAGAATGACTGCGTGTTTAAACTGCGATAATTGATTGTGTGAGTTCTGTTCATTGCTTTCAATGAAAAGTGACTCTAACTCCTCAGAATTCATTAGCCAATACGGCAACTTTAAGTTATCGACGCTTAATTCATTCAAGCTAAATTTTTCTTCCTCATCAACTTTAAATGCCGACGAATACTCAGAGTGAATATCAAAAATAAGTACATGTGAATTTTTCTTATTTTCTTTATTTATATTTTTTGAATCTGAAATACCAACAGCATTCTGTATTAAGCTCGCAACAGCACATGATTTACCTGAACCAGTAGACCCAACTAATCCAATATGTTTACCAAAAAACTTATCACCATCAATACAGAATGGTACTTCTGTATTTCCAGAAAGATGACCAACATTAAAATTATAATCACCATCATTTGAAAAAATAATTGATAAGTCAGAATCATCGAAAATATGGACTATTTCTGTAGGAACAGGTAATACTTGTGTACCTCTGAAAAACTTCAACTGCCCGTTATCATTAATTAAGGCACCGACGGGCGAGGAATCAATAATAAAATTCCAGAGTAATTCCCCTTCTTTTTCGACTTTTTGACCACTTATATTATTTATCGTAGCTACTGCAAAGTTATGATTTCCATCTTCAATTTTTAAAAATTTCCCAACTTGTAACTTAGTTTTATTTTTTTCTAAAATTTCTAAACCATCAATTTCAATTGTTACTTGCTCTGGAGAGCTTGATGTAACATACCCTATTTTACTCATGGCTATTCCTTAAACTTACTACATATTCAAGTTCGTTGAAGTTATTAGTACCAACCTGATAATAGTTAATATCAGTTGTTTCTATACATTCAGGAGTTGAGCTACAGACTAAATAAAGATCATCACCTTTCCTGTGATTTATAGCATGCTGCTCGGAACTAAGTGCTAACAATCTCAAGTCAAACTCTCGATTTTCAATTTTACTTTTTTGTATTATTTGAATTGGATCTTTATAGAAGTTATCTACTTCAAAAACATCTCCAACTAAGCCAGTATTTGCCTTAATTCCCTTTATAAATAAACGGTACTGAATATCTTTAATGGATGAAAAATCAATATTCATTGCAAAAATAGGTGTTTTTAAGTGACTTGGTTTTGAATGGTATTTGTTTAAGTAATTACCAATGAATACAACAATTCTTTCTTCAAATTCTTCAATTTCATGAATATCAAAATAAAAACATCGCTCTCTACTGTTTTGCGAAAAAGAGTTCGCGAGTTGTTTTTTTGTTTTATTTAGAATTTCTTTACGGTTTTTAAGAGATAAAGTCCACTTTGAAATAGCTGTGGTTGTAACACTTGAAAGGTACTTTCGAAGATCATTATTACTAATTTTCCTGTGGGCTTCAGATTTTAAACTAGATAACTTCGAAATTTTTGTGATTGCGTTTGGATATAGTAATGTGTCTATATCACTACCAGATAATTTATATTTTCCTAAAGACTTTTTAACTTCGACCTCTAACTCATCAATTGAAGTTCCAAACTCGATTTTTACATTTTTCAAAAATTCATCAGCATCAAAGTTATTTTCAATCCTTGCTACAATTTTAATCAGGGATTGATTATCTGTTGCCATAGCCTCATTAAGCATTTCTTTTTCAACATTCCTAACACCTATAACTTCATTGGGTACGTGAAGAAATATAGTGTACTTAATGTCCTTTTTTGGGTTCTTTGAGAAAGCTTCAGCCATTTGCAGCAGTGGTTTATATATCAGACTACCTGTAAATTTATCTTGGGATTCATGATATTTACATTGTATTGCGTTTAGGCTTCCATCAGCACTATAGATATCAACATCTTCAACAAGCCCTTCTACGGTTATTATTTCATCGTCATCTGCTTGAGTTACTTCTAGCAACGTTTTATTAAATTGATATAGAAAGCCTTTAATGGTGCTATCAGCTGTTCTTCCTGTCATTGATACAAACTCCCTTTACCACTTTGATTATTTAACAAAACCAGAAATTAGATTGGTACCTAGTGAGGCTATAAAATAACTTCAACAGACACAATTAATTTAAATATGAGTTCTTGAAATCATAGCCCCTTTTAAGCATTAAGTAATGAATTCGAAGCTGCTTTCCTTAAAAAAAATTCTACAGCATCAACGCCTTGTTAGGCTTTTACATTTGACTTCTATATTCTCTTTTAGCCTCTTTGTTAATTATGTTTAAACAGAACTCAGCATTTTCCCTTAATTCTGCTAGCTTTTTTGGGTCTTCCGAGCTTGTTTGCATACTGAATAGTTTATTATAAAATCGTAACAACGATTCATGTGAGGTGTTATCCATAAAAAGAACGCTTGAATATACTTGAGTTTGTAATTTCAGCATTGATTTATTAAACATTAGTTTGCGATTATTGAGCTCTTCTTCATCGTGCTTTACGCCGTCAAGTTTAATATCAATCACCATATCGGCATAATTAATAATCACACTAAGAGCTTCAGATAATCCAATATAACAAGCTAGCTTTTTATCCCACCATTTTTCTGATTTGAATTTTCTCAATGCAAGCTTTACAGCGATGATTGCAGTAGGTATTGACACCACAAACGGAACAATAAATTTCATCGCTAGATCTACAAAATTATCCATAATTACCTTTTAGAAATTGAAGGATGAGTTCTAACAACTCATTCAAACCACTTTTGAGGCTATAACACCCAAAAAACGACTTTTAATAATGTTATAGGGCAAATTGCAAATAACTGTATTTATACACAGCCATTAATTAATTCTTTTTTTTTCACCCAAACCTTTAACTAAGCGATTTATCAAATTATCACCCATTTTAAAACCGTGAGTCCCTTTCGCAAGGATTACCATCACCGTCGCCATCCATTTTTGTATTCGGGCAGTTATTAATAAAAAATACTGCCTCGGCTCGTGAAGTCATTTGGCTACAGTGCTGCCTGCCATCGCAGGTAAAATTATTAGTGTTTTTTGGTATCACTATTTTTGGGTATTTTTCATCAAAGGTGGCTAAATCATCATTCGTAATAACGGGAGTTTGGCTACTTGAGTGGGTGTTGTATTTATTAAATGCATATAAACAAAGCACAGCGATAAGACCAATTGAGGCAACTTTACCTAAAAAGCTACTGGCAAAATTAGATTTGGCAATGCGATGCGGCTGGTTATTGTGTTTTTGGTAAGGTGCTTTAAGCTCTGCAACGCCTTCTATGCGGCAGTTAATTGCTTTGGTTTTACCGTCGGGCTGTGTTGCCACTTCAAAGTAAAGGGTGTCGCCCACTTTAGGCTTGCGGCTCATATGTTTGAGCGCTGAAATGTGTATAAAGGTGTCGTGCGCTAGGGTTTCTGATTTAATAAAACCAAAGCCCTTTTCGTCATTCCACGCTTTTAACAATCCTTTGTTCATGTATTTACCTGTGCTGATTAAGCTGCGATTACGCAAATTCCATTTAAGTTAAGAGTCGTTAGTATACGTTCCTAAATTGCTACCACGCAACCAAATATTCATATTAGGTTAATTTAAATATTCTAATAAGTTGGCAAAATACTTAACCGTATAGGGAAAATATCGAGCTTTAGCTTTAAAAACAAGGAAAAAATAGCGTGTTTTATTTTATAAATTACGGCCATTTGTCCTTTATTCTACAACTGCTGACTTTTGCGAAGCGATTAGCTTAACAGCTTGTTTACACTAGGTTTTGTTATAAGTTATTTCTATCTAAATGAAGCTCTTTTAGCATGATTTTTCATTCGTTATTTACTTAATTTATCTATACAATCCACACCTTATTTTTACGCACGTATTTTAAGTGATTATCTCATGTTACTAACCGTTGTTTATATTATTGGTATTACCGCAGAAGCCATGACTGGCGCACTTAGCGCAGGACGAATGAAAATGGATTGGTTTGGCGTAGTGCTAGTAGCCAGCGCCACGGCAATTGGCGGTGGTAGCGTGCGAGACATATTACTAGGCAATTACCCGCTTACGTGGGTACAACACCCTGAGTATTTATTAATTACCTGTATTGCCGGTATTGTTACTACGTGGCTTGCTAAATGGGTAGTTAAATTTAAAGGCATATTTATGCGCCTAGATGCACTGGGTTTAGCTGCTTTTAGTATTATTGGCTGCCAAGTGGGGCTAAATATGGGCCTGCATTATGGTATTTGTGTAGTGGCTGCCGTTGTTACTGGCGTATTTGGTGGATTACTGCGTGATTTAATATGTCGCCAAGCGCCGTTGGTATTACATAACGAGCTATACGCGAGTGTATCGTTACTTGTTGCCTGTTTATACTTAGCGCTACACCATTATAATATTGACGACAACATCAGCATTATTGCAAGCCTTGTTGCAGGCTACTTAATTCGTATGGCATCAATACGCTTTAAATGGCGCTTACCTACCTTTAGTTTATTAGAGCAGCACGCTAAATAAAAATAACCTTTAATACAAAATAAGGCAGGTAATATACCTGCCTTAGTTAATATAACTATTAGCGTATTAATTTAATGCACACTTACATCACTTAACGCAGTTTTTAAGCCGCTGTTATTTTGCTTAAGTACGCTAAAACTGCCATCGGTTTCTAGCACTACGGCAGCTACATCTTCTATGGCTAATATACCCGCACCACGAATAGCAGCGCGAATTTCTGATTTAGTTACGCGCTGTGATTTAAGGGCTGCCGTGCAATATTCACCATCACTCAGTAACAACGTGGGCTCTGCTTTTATGAGCGCTGCAAATTTTGACGAGCGCACACTAAGCCATGTAATAACATATTGCAGCCCTATTAATACGACAAAGGCAAGTATGCCCTCAGCTAACGGAACACTTTTTGAAATAATCACCGAGGCTAAAATAGAGCCCAGCGCAATGGTGACTATAAAGTCGAACACGTTCCATTTTGAAAGCGTACGTTTACCCGATACACGCAACCAAAACACCAGTGCGATATAACCCAGTACACCTATTGTAAGTACACGTAATAACCCCTGAATATCATCGTAAAACATAGTGGCTCCTTGCTATTAAAGGTGGCAATTAGCTTTTACTTATAACCCTACATGGCGCTAAGTTAAATAACGATGAATAAAGTGCCTGCATCTACTTTGTTAGTTGTTTTACAAACTTAATTTTACTTAGCTCTGTGCTTTGATTATCAACGTAGCCACAAACATGATAATCATTGGTGATTAGCATAGTCAGCATTTGAGGAAACCGGTTCATCGATTTTACGTGTATATCGGTAAAGCCTTGTTCATAAGCCCACTTTTCTTGTTGGACAAGTAATTTTTTAGCAATACCTAATCTACGATAGTTAAAATGCACTCCACCAAGCCAACTATAAAATTGTGTATTAGATAGCTCATAGCCAATTTTAAAACCAACTAATGTATCTTCTTTATGTGCTACTAATATCAATGTTTTTTTGTTTTCTAAACGGTTACGTAAAGTGTCACTATCAATGGCTGTTAGTAGTTCAGGGATATATTCACTCACTGCGGTTATATCATCAATGGTGCCTGTGGTTATAGTTATAGTTATAGTTATAGCCATAAAATTCCTTGTTTTTATTATATGATTTGACCTAGACAGTTTAAATTTAAACTACGGTTGATTATGATGGTTTAAGCATTATATCTCTATTTTCGCTTTTTAATTATTAGAAAGGATCACCATGTCTAACTATAACGAATCTCCAGAACAAGTTGAACAGGCCACTCAGGGCTTTGTTATGCAACAAACTATGTTACGTATTAAAGATCCAAAGCCGTCGCTCGAATTTTACCAAAATGTATTAGGTATGAAGCTGTTAGGTAAGTATGATTTTCCTGGTATGAAGTTTACGCTTTACTTTTTAGGCTACGAACAAGAATTACCGCAAGGTGATGATAGAACTAAAGCAGAATGGGTGTTTCGTCGCCCTGCGCTAATTGAGTTAACCCATAACTGGGGCACTGAAAGCGACGACAGCTTTGAGGGCTACCACAGCGGTAACCAAGAGCCCAAAGGCTTTGGCCATATTGGTATTAGCGTACCGGATGTTTACGAAGCCTGTGAGCGCTTTGCAAAATACGATGTTGAGTTTGTTAAAAAACCAGATGATGGCTCAATGAAAGGCTTAGCATTTATTAAAGACCCTGACGGCTACTGGATTGAAATACTATCTGCCGAAGGTATTGCTGATATTATTCTTTCTCAGTAATAATAAGCTGCTATAAAAAGAGCTTAGTTGTAATCTCCACCAGCAACTAATTACCAATTTAGAACCACTGGTTTTGTTACCTTGCTTTTAAGTGAGGTAACCCATTTAAAACGTTTTAGGTAATTAGTTACCCGCCCCGCTGTATTTTAAGCATAAAAGGAGATTTAAATGCTCATTGGCATCATAGAAGATCATCAATTAGTAAGAGACAGCTTTAAAAAGCTTTTAGAGTTACAACCAGATTGGAAAGTAATTATTGAAGCGTGCAGCGTGACAGAAGCCAAGCTGGCTGTAGAGCTTGAACAACCTGATATATTTATTGTTGATATATCGCTTAACGGCACTGAAACCGGCCTTTCTTTTTTGTCGTACCTTGAAGAGTTTTTCCCGCATATTAAAAGTATTGTTGCCTCCATGCACGACCACGAACCTTATGTAAGCAATGCTTTGCGATTAGGTGCTTTGGGTTATGTGTCTAAGCGCTCTGCCTCTGATGAGCTAATAGATGCAGTTAAAGCGGTCGCTTTAGGTAAAAGGTACATTAGTGAAGACGTAAATTTTTCGATGAGTAGCGAAAATTTAGCATTAACTGTGCTTACTAACAGAGAGCTTGAAGCCCTTCCGTTATTTTCTAAGGGATTAAACGCTAAACAAGTTGCGCAAATACTCGAAATAATGCCTAAAACAGCACATGTACACAAAGCAAACATATACAGCAAACTTAATGTTACGACCTCGTTTGAACTGCTAAAAATTGCAATTGATGCGGGAGTAATACAGTTAGATGAACTTACCTAACGTTTCTTCTTTATCTAATGTTAGTTTTACTACCGCATACAAAGAGGTAGCTAAACAGTTATTGGTGGGGCTAATTTACTTTATTGCTTCACTCGCCGCTTTTTGGGTTAGCCAAAACCTTGAAACCGTACCCGAGAGCAGCGCTATATTTATTCCCGCAGGCGTAAAAATTGCGTTTTACTTACTCACTCCAACACGATACTGGCTCACCTTATGGATTGTGTCACGCGCTTTAGCTGCGCAGCTTGGTTTAACATACAGTGGGGTTTGGGAGTTTGATTTATTTCATGGCTTTTGGCAGGAGCTTTGTTTTATAGCGCTTGTTTATGTGTTTAAAAATAGCCGTTGGCCGCCAAGCATTAACGACAGCCTAGGTATACTTTCGTTAATACTGCTTTGTGTTGCGAGTACATCTATAAAGTGGTTTTTGTTTGCCAGTGCGTTTGAATTTACAAATGTATTGGTTGCTAAAGAGCTACTGCAGTATCAGTTAAACATGTGCTTGGGCGATATTACTGGCTCGTTGTTAATTGCCCCTTTTATTATGTTAATTTACGATTCTAAATACAGTTTTAACACAGTCAGGCTCACTAAGTTATTTGGCCTAGTAGCCACTTTAGTGTGTTTTATATTAATTGTATTTTTTGTCTATGCGGTTCGCCCAGACACCTACCCGCTATTAAGGCTTGCATCGTTATTACCGATAATTTGGTTTTCGTATAAGTATGGCTCGTTAGGGGCTGTAAGCAGTGCAGCGCTTATTAACGCGTTAATAATTGTTGAAGCAAGCATTACGCACGAGCCTAGCAATACCTACATTAGCCAGTTATTTATTTTAGCAAACGCAATTACCAGTATGGTTTTAGGCGCTGCAATTACTGAGCTTAAACGTAAAAACAACGAGTTAAAGCAAACCAATAAAGAGCTTAAAGAGCAGCTAACTCAAAACACGGCGCTGGCTGCCAAAATGGTGTCGGTGCAAGAAAACGAGCGAAAGCACCTTTCGCAAGAGTTGCATGACGAATTAGGGCAAAACCTAACGGCATTAAAAACAGATTTAGCTATTTTGTCGCACCTTAGTAACGAAGATACCCAATCGTTTGTGACTACATTAAAAAACAATGCTAATTCGATGTATGACTCTGTTTATCAATTAATGCATTATCTTCGCCCGCGTGAGCTAGATGAACTCGGTTTAGAAAAGGCAATAACACAAGGGCGACTAAAAAGCTTACTGCACAAGGCAAATATTAGGTATCAGCCACAATTTAAGTTAGATAATAGCCTTTCAAAAGATCACGAAATAGCTATTTACCGAATTTGCCAAGAAGCAGTAACCAATTGTATGAAGCACAGCAATGCCAGCAAACTGATTATAAATATAATAAACAGCGACGAATTTATTGAGTTAACAATTAGCGATAACGGGACTTTAGTAACCCCAACAGATAACTCAGGTCACTACGGTTTAGCGTTTATAGAGGAGCGCACTACGGCATTAGGCGGCACTTTTAAGGTGTTTAAACAAAATGGCTTTACCATTAAAGTAAAGCTGCCTTTGAGTTTTGATGGCGCAATTAACTAGCAAACATGAACTTGTTTGGTATAAAACTTTTGCCTTAATTGGCCTTCGTCAAGGTGGTCGGGATTAACTTGGATCTCGGCTTGATTACCTAATAGCTGTAATAGCATGCCTTTTGATATTAGATAGTTGCCTAAACTTGATTTTACAATCACTTCTTTGCCTATGGCTTCTTGTAAGCGTGGCGTAGGTAGGCTCGGATGGCTAATTGGTTTTAAGCCCTCAGCTGAGGTAAATAAGTTTATGCAATGCTCTTTAGCTGCAACAATACTTTCGTTTTTACTTTTAATTACATCTACATTATTTAAAAAATGAATTAGTGCTTGGTTAGCCCGATCAAACTCTGCTGATACGTCATCTATATTGCGGGCGGTTGCCCATTTTCGCACAACTATATATTCGTTTTTTTTAAAACGAATTAAGCTTATTGAGGCTCCTGTCATTCTGCTATTCCACTCAATGCGGTAGCAATCAGTTCCTAAGCTGTGAAGCAACACGCTCATGCTTCCAAAATCCTTTGTACTTTCATCAATCAAGCTCATTTTCGATCCCTTCACTTGCAAGTTACAAGGAGTGTATAAACGATTGCTTAAGTAATAAATCATCCATATTCTTAATCGCTCTAGGAAAATGGCTTATATAAATTTTGGAATTAGTGGCTTTAAGTTAATAACTAATATTACATACAAAAAAGCGAGTGGTTTAGCTAACTCCTAATAATTAATTTGTAAGTGATTTATAGCTTATTTATAAGCCCAGGCATCGGTTATTCTTACTTGGCAATTGTTATAACTGGCCGCTTGTTTTTGCGCAATACCTCTTACTCTAAAGTTTGTTGAATCATTAGGAAGTATTATTAGGTCTTCGTCGGTTATTGATAGCGTATCGACTAGCGTGTTTTGATCTGTTAAAAAATCGACCTTAAACTTTATATTTTTAAAGGCGAAGTTTGATTCGTTTTTTACCTGCCCTATACATGCAACATACAATGCATCGTTTTCATTTTTAGTATTAATTTGGCTTACATTAGCGATTAAGTTTTTTTGTGCTTGGTCTTCAAGCCCTGCTACATAAATATTTTGATAAAAAATAAACCCAAAAATACCAACAATACTGAGCGCTAATGCACCAATAATAATGGGATTGTTTTCTAAGTTAGAATATTTAGCTTGAAGTGAGGTGCATTGCGGGCATTTTTTAGCCCGTGAATCTATAGTGCTAAAGCACATAATGCATTTTTTAGTGTGTTGCACCTTTTCCACTACAATAACCGTCCTTGTTAAGTATTAAATGTTAAGTATTAAAACCAGCAGCATTGCTGACTTTAAGGTATTTTAGTTTACTCATGCTAAAGAACCCCGTAAACACATATAGCTTAAAAAAGTAACGATTTTATAAACCAACACAAGATACTGTATATAAATACAGTTCATTGTATTTTTGCATTTTAACGTAAACATAAAAAAGCCAGCGGTTAAGCTGGCTTAGAATATTTACTAACTTACATAGTTACTTGCGTAGTGCGTCTATTCGCGCATCAAGCGGCGGGTGCGATGAAAACAGCTCAGCAACACCTTTGCCACTTGCAATACCAAAAGCCATCATTGAGCCTTCTAATTGCGAAGGATGGTTTTGCTTTAATCGCTCAAGGGCGGAACGCATTTTATCAGCACCAACTAGTTTTGCTGCGCCGCTGTCGGCTGCAAATTCACGTTTACGGCTGTAACTTGCAACCACTATGCTTGCTAGTACACCAAATAATACTTGGAATAACATATCGAATAAGAAGTATGTCCAGCTACTGCCGCCCTCTTCTTCATCGCTATTAATAAAGTTATCTACAATGCCTGCCAGTACTTTTGCGGCAAATATTACAAAGGTATTTACCACGCCTTGTATTAGCGTAAGCGTTACCATGTCGCCGTTAGCCACGTGCGATACTTCGTGGGCGAGCACGGCTTCGGCCTGATCTTTGGTCATGTTCTGCATTAAGCCTGTGCTTACTGCCACTAACGAGTTGTTTTTACTTGGGCCCGTTGCAAACGCGTTCATTTCTGGGCTGTCGTAAATAGCCACTTCTGGCATTTTGATACCTGCTTTTTGTGCTTGCGCAGATACCGTTTGTACAAGCCAATGTTCGGTTTCGTTTCGAGGCTGCGTAATTACGTGCGCGCCTGTTGATTTTTTAGCGATCCATTTCGACATAAATAACGAAATAAACGATCCACCAAAACCAAATACTGTGGCTATAAGTAAAATTCCGCCAAGGCTACGATGGCTTAAGCCCAGCGCACTCATTATTATTGAAAGCACTACACCTAATACCAACATAACCGCTAGGTTAGTTAATAAAAACAAAAATATACGTTTCATATTGTCCTCACAAAAATAGGTTTGATCACCGAACATAAAATTAAATTAGGTTAAAGCAACCACTGCGTTATGACACACTATGTCATAACGTTAGCTCTATTCTGTGACAAACTATGTCATAACACAAGTGTTATTTATGTGTTTATTGATAATTTTTTTAGGAAGGGTTTTACAGCAAATTTAAGACTAAAGTTTCTTTATAAGTCAGCTTATTACAAGCTGTTATTAAGCTCTGCCATATCAATCGGAAAACCACGCTCACCTGCCAATATGCGTGCAACTTCGTCAATTTTGTCGCCGCTATTATGTTTAAGGTACGACCATTGGTGGGTACTTCGGTGATGATTTACAGCAGGATCGCTACTTATTATTCCTAATTTTATAAACTCACCCACTATTTGATCTGCCGCTATTAACGTTGACGATGCTTTAACATTTTCGGCCCGTGCGTAACTAATATGCGAATATAAACTTACATCGGCTACGCGCAAAGTGTCGTCATCCCCTGGGATTTGTTGCCCGCCATACAAGGCATTATTTTGTGTGCTAGCAGTTTTAAATGCAGGTACAAACTCGGCTACATAATCAATTGCTGTTTGGGTGCGTGTTTGCAAGGCTGCTTCATCCCAGCCATCTTTAATATAATGCAGGTATTTATTGGGAAGTTTAGGTTGTGCGCTCATTGGCGTTGCATCAGCTAACCCATCATTAAACAATGTAATGTTGTTAGTCATGCCATGTATTTGAAAATACCCGTTAGGGTAAGGGGTTAGCTGCGCCATACCTTCTGGCGTACCACGGTTACCATAAATAATTATTTCGGGTATTTGCCCACCAGCACCTTGCCAATGAGTTATATAAGAGGCTTTAAATTCAACCATGCGTTTTACATCTACCCCAACCAAGTCATCAATAATACCGGTTTGAAAACCACACGCATTAATTAGGTAATCTACCTCAATGGTTTGCGTATCGGCTTGTGTATTGGTTGAAGTATCAGGTTGTTCATCAAGGCTTGGCTCTGATTGGTATTCAATGCGCCACTTAAGTGTTTGCTTATCATTATTGGTATTTATAACTGGCGATACATTTTTAACACTGGTACTTGTTAAAACGTGAGCGTGTTTGTACTGTGCAAGAGCGAGTTGTGCACTGGCCGATAAACGAAAAATATTCCAGCCATATTCTTGTGCAACAATTAGCGGAAACTTTAGCTTATCTAAATCTAAATGCTTAGCAACGGGTATCATCCACTCATCTAAAGACGTGGGCTTGGCTACTTGTTTTTGTTTAGCAAGCTTTAGCATTTGCTCATAACTATATAACTGATAATAATGCTCTGGCTCGCCTAACACTTTATTAGCGCTATCTTGCTCTACAAGCTCGCTGTATGCTTTTACTAATTTATTTAAACGCGGAAATAAGTCCTCCGGTGAGTCGTCATCGCGTTTAGGCACTGCAAATACTGTGGGGCGAACATCGATGGTGTAAGGATAAAGGCGCGCAATATCTATACATTGCTTGAGTAAATCTATGCAGTCTTCGTCGGGTATTTCACGATATAAGTTGCCACCCGCATGCAAATGGCACATTGGAGGGCCATCAATTAACGACTTTTTCTTTTCGAATACGTAAGTTTCTAACCCTAACGCAGCAAGCCTGATGGCTATTGTTGAGCCAGCTGTGCCTCCACCTATTATACCTACGCGTTTTTTAGGTAAGCCATAGTTTAGTGCTTTTGGCTCAGCGCTTACGTGCGCATCTGGGGCGTAGTTTTCAATAAATGGGGGCGTCATATAGTCGTTATGTCCTTAGTCACATTGTCTTTAAGCAAGCTATGTATTTATAAACGTTTATATGTGTACTAAGGCTGACTATTTCAAGATTTACCTAAAAAAGTAACTTTTTTAAAACCACTTAAGTGTTTATAGATAACGCACTAAGCAAGCTTTTGTATATTTGTAACTTAGGAGTTTGCTCGCTGTATGGGCTTATAGCAAGTATTGGAAACGGTAAACGTGCTTTAAGTGAATCAAGGTTTGCTTGGTATTCGTCCATGTTTTTATCTACTTGGTTTGCAATCCAGCCAACGCAGTTTATACCCATACTTTGCATATGCGCAGCGGTTAGTAATGCATGATTTAAGCAACCTAGCTTCATACCAACAACAAGTATTACCGGCAGTTGCTCTGCTTTAACCCAGTCGTATAAATAATCGTTTTTATTAATAGGTAATGCCCAACCACCAGCACCTTCAGTAAGGATAATGTCAGCACCTTGTTGTTTTACATTTTTATAAGCATCACTAAGTTTATCAACAGTAATACTTACCCCAACTTGCTCAGCGGCTATGTGCGGCGCAATAGGTGGTGCAAACGCAAACGGATTTACTACGTCGTATTTAGCGCTCACTGTTGCACTTTCCATTAGTATAAGGGCATCGGCGTTTACTAGCTGATCGAATGCCATTTCGCAGCCAGCAGCAAGAGGCTTAAAACCAATTGCTTGTTTTTTGTGTTGGGCAAGTAACTTTAATAGCAAACTGGTAACGTGGGTTTTTCCGGCATCGGTGTCGGTGCCTGTTATAAAAAATTCTTTCATGCGTTGCCTTTAATGTCTTTGGGCTTATTTAGTGTTTTTGTAATGATAACAGCACCACATGATAAGACACACATGCTTTATTATTTATAAGCGGATACGCACTGCATACTTTTTGTAGCGCCGATTTGGTAAGTAACCCTTGGCGCGTATTGGTATGATTTTGCGTTGTTGCACCAATAGCCTTAATTGAAGCAATAGCTTTTAAAGGTGTTGTGTATTCATCGGTGTAAATACGTTTTTTAGCACTATTAATAGTAAAGCCTGCCTTTTTGACTGATTGGTTTATATACAGTTCACTATTAAAGGTATTTATGTGGCTGTTAGAATCAAGCGCGGCAAAGGCCGTTTTTATTTCGTTTAGTGAGCCTTCTACCACAGTGCTTATGTACGCCTGCCCGCCTGGTTTTAATATGCTGTAAAGTGATTGCATTAAAGCCGAAAAATTAGCAGACCACTGCACTGCAAAATTACTGTAAATAACATCAACACTGTTTGCTTGTAGCGGTAAGTTATCCATATCGGCGCATATTTTGGGTGTGGTTAAATCACTACTTTGCAGCATGTTTAAGCTCAAATCCATGGCAATAACGCTTGCAAACACACTTTGTAAGGTATGCGTATTAACAAGCGGGCCTGCGCCTAAATCAACACAAAGCTTATTTTTATTAAAGCCTGGTTTTATGAGTGAAAATAGATCGCTCGCAGCATGTTTTTGTACATTTGCATGGGTGTTATAACTCGCCGCCGCTTTTGAAAACTTACTTTGTGTAGACTTTTTAAGCTCCTTGTTTAGCTCTCGATTTGGCTCCTTATTTAATTCTTTATTTAAATCGCTACTCACTAGGCACGGTTTTACAAGTTGTGTTTGCACTAGATCTGTTTTTAATACTGGCTGAGCAGTCATGCTATTGCACCTACTAAATGTTTAACTAAATGCGTTATGTCTTGCTCGGTATGTGCGGCGGTTAAAGTAATGCGTAAACGTGAGGTGTTATGTGCAACCGTCGGCGGTCTAATTGCAGTGAGCCAAATACCCTGTTGTTTTAGTTTATCTGCCGCTTGTAGCGTTTGCTCAGCGCAGCCTAATACAATGGGCTGTATGGCTGTGTTTGACTCCATTACAGCAATATTATGGCTTTTAGTGAGTTGCTTAAATAATGCAATATTGGCATTTAGCTTATCGCGTTTATCATCAGCTGTTTTTATGTTTTTAATACGCGCAAGAGTGTGACTTGCCATAAGCGGCGACATGGCGGTTGAATATGTGTAATCGCGATTAAACTGCAGCATGTAATCAATAAACTGCTGGTTGCCTAATACACACGCGCCACTACTGGCAACGGCTTTGCCAAAGGTAACAACCAGTACCTCGGGTAGTACTATCCCCTCATCTAGCAATGCTTCGCAACTGCCTAAACCTGTTTTACCTAATGCACCAAAGCCGTGTGCGTCGTCAATCATTAGCCATGCGTTGTGCTGTTTTGCTAAGACGAGTAATTCTTTAAGAGGCGCGGTATCGCCATCCATCGAAAACACGCCTTCGCTTATAATTAGCTTGTTTTGCGCTTTTGATTTTTCGAGCCGTGAGCGTAAATGATTCATGTCGTTGTGATTAAAACGCACTAAAGCCGCGTTACAATGCAGAGCACCGTCAATCAAGCTTGCATGATTTAACTTATCTTGAAAAATAGCGCTGTTTTGCGCAGCCGCTTTATCTTGAAACAACGCTTTAATTACGCTGCTATTAGCGCTAAACCCTGAATTAAATAACATTCCTGCGCCATAACCAAATTGCTCACATAAGTATTGCTCAAGCGCTTTTTGCTGCGCCTGATAACCCGTAACCAATGCAGAGCTGTGACTGCCTAATGCGTAGGAGTCATTAAGGTTTACAGCCTCATCCCCAAAGCCTAAGTAGTCGTTACTGGCAAAGTTAAGATAGGTTTTATTATTAACCGTTATGGTGCGCGCTGTAGCGTGCTCTACTACATTGCGTTTACGAAGCAGCGCATCTTGCTGGCGAGCCTCAAGATGCGTATTTATAAAATCAAAAGGCATAGATATAAAAGCCTACGCTTCGTAAAACAATTCAGACGTTGCTTTGTCGGCTACTTGCGATGAAAGCGAGGCTTCTACTGCTTCGTCTGAATAGTCGTGACGTTTTTCTGGGTTCATGCCTAATTTTTTAATTAGGTTCATATCAGCATCAGCGTCTGGGTTTTCGGTGGTAAGTAGTTTGTCACCATAAAATATTGAGTTAGCGCCTGCAAAAAAGCACATTGATTGCATTTGCTCGTTCATGGCATTACGCCCTGCCGATAAACGTACATAACTGTGTGGCATCATAATACGCGCTGTTGCTATGGTACGTATAAATTCAAAGTGATCTAAATCGTCTACGTTTTCAAGCGGTGTGCCTTTAACTTTAACCAGCATATTAATAGGCACGCTTTCTGGCTGTTGTGGCAAATTAGCTAGTTGCATAAGTAGTCCAAAGCGGTCGCTTGCTTGCTCGCCCATGCCGACTATTCCGCCCGAGCATACTTTCATACCGGCATCGCGTACGTGGTCAATGGTATTTAATCTATCTTGAAAAGTACGGGTTGATATAATTTGCTCGTAATACTCAGGTGACGTGTCAAGGTTGTGATTGTAGTAATCAAGCCCTGCGTCTCTAAGTTCATGGGCTTTTTCGTTAGTGAGTTTGCCTAGCGTCATACAGGTTTCTAACCCTAGCTCTTTTACTTCTTTAACCATTTGCGAAATGTATGGCATGTCTCTGTCTTTTGGATCTGACCATGCAGCCCCCATACAAAAACGAGTCGCGCCTTTTTGTTTTGCAAGGCGAGCTTGCTCTACTACTTTTTCTACCTCTATTAAGCGTTCGCGTTCTAAATCTGTTCGGTAATGGCCCGACTGCGGGCAGTACTTACAGTCTTCTGGGCAAGCGCCTGTTTTAATTGATAACAAGGTAGAAATTTGCACTTCATTTGGGTTGAAGTTAGCACGGTGAACCGATGCGGCTTTAAAAAGTAAATCGTTAAATGGCATTTCAAATAATGCTTTAACTTCAGCGTGGGTCCAATCGTGACGAACAGGTGCAAGTTCCATAATACTCTCTTATTTTTTTCTCAGCGGTGATATTGGCTTAGTCTACGAGTTGAAGTACCATTGTCAACGAAGCCCACCAAGTTAAAGTTTACATATGATTAAAAAGAATACGATTGACCTTGATTTTGATCGTGAGCACATTTGGCACCCATACACATCTATGACTAAGCCAATTCCGGTATACCCCGTTACACATGCAAATCACAATATTATTCACCTCGAAACTGGCGAGCTATTAATCGATGGTATGGCCTCGTGGTGGAGCGCAATACATGGCTATAATCACCCTGTTATAAATAACGCCATGATTGAGCAAATTAATAATATGAGCCACATTATGTTTGGCGGTATTACACATAACAGTGCGGTAGAGCTGTGCAAAAAAATAGTAAATATAACGCCGCCTAGTTTAACTAAAGTATTTTTAGCCGACAGCGGCTCGGTAAGTGTTGAAGTGGCAATAAAAATGGCCCTGCAATATTGGTTAAGCCAAGGCATTACAACAAAACAAAAATTAATGACGCCTTACAAGGGCTACCATGGCGACACGTTTGCAGCCATGAGCGTATGTGACCCCGTTAACTCAATGCATAGTTTGTATAGCGGCTTTTTACCTGAGCATGTTTTTGTACCTGCACCGGTGAGTAAGTTTGGCAGCGAATTTAACCAGGCAGAAGCCCAAGAGCTTGAAGCGTACTTTAAAGCAAACCACAGCCAAGTAGCCGCCTTTATCATTGAGCCTATTGTACAAAACGCAGGTGGTATGAACTTTTATCACCCTGATTATTTAGCCTGCGTACATAAATTGTGCACCCAATATAATGTACTACTAATTTGCGACGAAATAGCCACAGGTTTTGGCCGTACAGGTAAATTATTTGCTGTAGAGCACGCCAACATAGAGCCCGATATAATGTGTATTGGTAAAGCATTAACCGGCGGCTCAATGACGCTATCAGCCACTATAACTAGCGATAAAATAGCGATTGGCATAAGCGAAGGTGAAGCAGGCGTTTTAATGCACGGCCCTACGTTTATGGGTAACCCGCTTGCCTGTGCAGCGGCCTGCGCAAGTATTGATTTATTACTTGAACAAAACTGGCAACAACGAATAAAGCAGCTAAACACCCAGCTACAACAACTTAATAAATGCAGTGAACTAGATGCGGTTGCCAATGTGCGTACCTTAGGAGCAATAGGCGTTGTTGAACTGAACGAGGCTGCGGGCAATGTTGATGTTGCTAAAATTCAGGCTTATTTTGTAGAGCAAGGTGTATGGATACGCCCATTCGGTAAACTAATTTACCTTATGCCACCGTATATAAGTGACGACACAAGTATAAAAACACTGTGTGATGCCATTTATAATGCCATTAAAGGCAAGCATTACGCTTAATAGTCGGTCTCAATAACTAATCCTAATACAGGTTATAGCGCTATTTGCTGTAACCTACCGCTACATTTAGTGTTTTTATCTATTAAGCGAGTTTGTAGTTATTGATCTCGTTAACTATTAGCTATATGATAATGTCTATCATTTACAATTACCTTTTTGGACTTCTTTGCTATGAAATTACTATTTAAACCAGCCAAAACTTTAGGTGCAAGCCTTTTACTAGCCTCGGCGTTTATGGCTCAACCAGTATTAGCTAACGGCCCTATTGGCGAGCATGTTAATCATCTTCAAGCTAACCTTAAAAGTTACGCAGAAGAAGTAGAATGGATGGTAGGCAAAGTTGATACCATGGTAAGCGACTACGATACTAAGGGCGCAAAATCTGTAAAAACTGATGATTTAATTGAATATTGGGAATCAGTTAAGTTTCACAGCGCAATAGAAACTAACTTTGTACCAGTATACGCTTCTATTTGGCAGGGTCTTTATGGCGTAAAAATGGCCATTGATAATAAAGAGCCTGCTGAGGAAGTTCGTAAACAGCAAAAAGCGATGAACATAGCCTTGTGGCAAGGCCTTGGGGCTGTTAAGCTTGCTGCAAAATTCCAGCAAAAAGGCTTGTTAGACACTGTAAAAGCAACCGCTACAACTCAAATGACACAAAGTGCCACAATTGATGAAATTAAGCACAAATTAGACCGTGTAGTAGCAAAATTTGCTGAGCGTTTACGAGACGAAGCAACTGAAATTGTTCACGATACTTATCTGCACCTGTTTGAAGGCGTTGAAGGTACACTTATTGAACAAGATGCAAAACTAGTTGAAGTGCTGGAAAAAGACTTTAACGTAACACTGCCACAAGCCATTAAAAACAGCAAAAGCGTAGACGAAGTACGCGATGTGATCAGTGATATGCAAACAAAATTAGACCGCGCTAAGGTTTTAATAGAAAAAGCCGAAAAAGCACGTAAGGATGTATTTTAAGTGAAGCGTAGGACCTTTATTCAAGGCCTAGCTGCGTTAGGGGTGGTTGGCTCATTGCCACTGCCTCTTTCTCGTGCGCTAGCCGCTGATATAGCAAACCCTGTTTCTGTTGACGATTTACCAAAGCTTAAAGGCGAGTTAACGCTTTATTTAGGCCGAGGCGAAGGTGGTTTGTATGAAAACGTATTACAAGCAATCCAGAAAAAAAATCCAGACTTTAAACTCGGTATACGCCGAGGTCCTACTGCTGCTTTAGCAAATACCATTGTTGCAGAAGCTAAAGCTGGCGTTCGCCGCGCTGATTTATTTTGGGCAGTTGATTCAGGCGCAATTGGTTTAGTAACCGATGCTGGCCTTGCGCAACCCATCCCAGGTGATTTATCTGCTCAGTTACAACCACAATTTAGATATAAAGAGTGGGCACCTGTAACTGGCCGCATTCGTACATTGCCATATAACACGTCGCGTTTGACTAAAGATCAAATTCCAACAAGTATTATGGAAATTGCCGACAGCGATTTAAGTATTGGCTGGGCGCCCGCCTACGCTTCTTTTCAATCGTTTGTAACCGCAATGCGAATCTTAGAAGGCGATGACAAAACCGCTAAGTGGCTTAAAAAGATTCAAAAACGTGCTAAAACATACGCCGGCGAGCTAGGTGTTGTTATGGGCGTTGAACGCGGTGAAGTTGATATTGGTTTTGCTAATCACTATTACACTTTGCGTTTAAAATCAGGTAAGCCTGATGCCAAGCTAGATTTAGCATTTACACAAAATGATGCGGGCTGTTTAGTTAATGCATCGGGTGTATTAGCGCTTAACGACGATCCGCTTGCAACTAACTTTATGCGTTACTTACTAAGTAAAGAAGTACAAGGTTACTTAGCCAGTGAAGCGTACGAAATTCCGTTAGTAAATGGTATTACCCAACCTGAGGGTTTACCGTCACTTGCTAATATTTCTCCACCTAAAGTAGATTTAACACAGCTAGCTGATTTACGCCCTACTATAGATTTGATGCGAAGCAGCGGCGTATTGTAATGAAAATACCTGCCTCTTATCCAATGGCGCTGCTTGCAGCGCTTGTTGCGCTTACCCCTGTTTATGTATTAATTGTGCTTGCAAGCGATGCGAGCTCAGTGTTTGACACCCACAACCTGCAAATTTTAGGTAACACCTTATCGTTAATGGGTTTAACGGTACTTGGGTCTATTTTAATTGGTGTGCCACTGGCGTTTATTAGCGCGTATGTGCATTTACCATTTAAAAAGCTCTGGCTGGTTGTTTTTGCAGCCCCACTGGCAATTCCCAGTTATATTGGCGCATTTACACTTTATGCTGCTTTTGGCCCCGGTGGCGAAATAAATACCTTAACAGGAATAGAAACACCATCAATGTATGGCCTAACAGGTGCCGCCATTGTAATGACGCTTTATACCTTCCCGTTTGTAATGATGACAACTCGCTCATCCCTACTGAGCCTTGATGCAAGCATGGTTAATGCCGCACGAACGCTGGGCATGTCGATGACGCAAAGTATATTTAAAGTTATATTACCGCGCGTAGTTAACGGTATTGCAGCAGGCTCTTTGTTAGTCGCGCTTTATACGTTATCAGACTTTGGTACGCCCGCAATGATGCGCCTAGATACCTTTACCCGCGTAATTTATGTTGAATACAACGCCTTTGCGTTAGGGCGCGCTGCAATGCTTTCACTTCAGCTGATGGTTATTGTTGGTTTTTTACTTTTAGTTGAATCACAAATAAAAACAGCACCTGAGCGCCATGGTCGCCCGTTAATTTTATTTCCAAGTAAAGTACAATTAAGTGCCATGTTTGTTACGTTTGCACCTGTTTTACTGCTTGCTATTGGCTTGCCTTTGGCTATATTTTCGCTTTGGTTAGCTCGCGATGGTTTTAGCTCATTTGATTTTAATATTGCGTGGAACTCTACGTATGCATCGGGTATTGCGGCAATTGTAGCCGTTATCGTTGCGATCCCCGTTGCACATGCTGCACTGAGTGGAAAAGCGGGTCGTATAATGGAGCGTGTTACTTACTTTGGTTTTGGTATTCCGGGTATAGTAATGGGCACAGCGCTTGTTTACGGTGGTTTGCAGTTACCGTTTTTATATCAAACACTGGGATTGCTTATTATTGCTTATATGCTGCGATTTTTACCACTTGCTGTGGGCTCTGTTAGAACAAGCACTGAGCACTTAGATCCAAGCTTAGTAAAGTCTGCGCGCGTATTAGGGGCAAGCCCACGTGAAGTATTTACTCGCATAACATTGCCTTTAACTATGCGCGGTATTATTGCCGGTGCAGCACTGGTGTTTTTAGAGTCAATGCGCGAACTAGAAGCCACGCTACTACTTGGCCCAACAGGGTTTGAAACCCTCTCTACATATTTATGGCGTGTATACGAAGCGGGCTATTTTGGTCGCGCCGCGATTCCAGGGTTATTGTTAGTAGTGATATCTGCCTGCGGGTTAGCTATTATGATGTCTGGCGAAAAACGCAACCAGTTTGAACATTAAGGATTTAAGAAACAATGCTATCTGTAAGTCAGTTGTCTATAGATTATGGCAGTAACCGCGTAGTAAGCGATTTAAACTTATCGCTAGGTGAAAACGAAATCCTTATGCTTGTAGGGCCAACAGGTTGTGGTAAAAGTACAATTTTACAAGCCCTTGCTGGCCTTATACCTATTAGCGAAGGCGAAATAAACACAGGTAAATGGCGCGCTACACCCAAATTAACAATACCTCCTGAAAAACGCAGTGTAGGCATGGTATTTCAAGATTTTGCGTTATTTCCGCACTTAACCGTACAGCAAAACATTTGCTTTAGATTAAAAGATACAGCCCCTGCTGAGTATTGGATAAACCTACTTGGGTTGAGCGATTTTAGAGACAAAAAACCAGCAACGCTTTCTGGCGGACAAAAGCAGCGCGTTGCACTTGCGCGTACCCTTGCCCACCAACCTGACTTTGTATTACTTGATGAGCCGCTTTCAAACTTAGATGCCGCTCTTAAAGACATGCTTCGTTGGGATATTAGAAACGCACTTAAAGCCGCTGGCGTACCGGCGATTTGGGTAACACATGACCAAGAAGAAGCACTCTCAGTTGGCGATCGTGTTGGTGTGCTTAAAGGCGGTAAAATTCAGCAAATCGATACACCCGAGCGCTGCTTTAGTACCCCAAACAATCGCTTTGTAGCACGTTTTTTAGGTGAAGCCAGCTTTATTAGCGGCCAATTTAGCCAAGGACAAGCCACTACCTCAATTGGTAATGCGCCAGCTCATGGCGTTGACTGTGAAAGTGGCGACGTTGATGTACTACTACGCCCTGACGATGTATTGCTTGTACAAAGCAGTGTTGGTAATAACGGCGAAGTGATTTGGGTACGCTTTGAAGGTGGCAGCCGCTTGTGCGCTGTAAAACTTGCGTGTTCTACGGTGGTAACTAGCCGAGTAAGCCATGAAGTTGTGGTAAACCCAGGCGACGAAGTGCATGTATCACTAAGCACATCGCACCCACTAGCCGTTTATAAATCTATAGATTAATATCTATACCTAACTCAAAGTTAAGAGGAAACCCCATGAACGGACCAAACCCCAATAATCCTTCACCAATGGAAGGTTTTCCTCAAGTAGGTTTTTTAAAAAACTATATTACTTCTATCAATATTGAAGTAGGCGATTATACATATTATGACGATCCTGATGGCCCTGAGAATTTTGAAAAAAATGTGCTTTACCATTTCGATTTTATTGGGGATCGTCTGATCATAGGTAAGTTTTGTGCGATAGCTAAAGACGTTACTTTTATAATGAATGGCGCTAACCATCAAACTTCTGGATTTTCTACTTATCCATTTTTTATATTTGGTAATGGCTGGGAAAAATTTGTACCAAAATCAAATGATTTACCCTTTAAAGGCAATACAGAAATTGGTCATGATGTTTGGATTGGTTATAACGCTACAATTATGCCCGGGGTAAAAATTGGCAGCGGCGCTATTATTGCCAGTAAATCAGTTGTTACCTGCGATGTACCTGCTTATAGCGTTGTAGGTGGAAATCCCGCTAAAGTGATAAAAACCAGATTTGACGATAAAACAATAAATACGCTGCTAGATATAGCTTGGTGGGATTGGAGCAATGAAAAAATCACTGCTCATTTAGATGCCATTACACAATGCGATATAAAAGCCTTATCTAATCTCTAAGTGATTACCACTCAAACATGTAGGCCATTTTACTTATTGTTTTTAGCGGCACATTATGTGAGTTTCGTTTAGCGTATAGGTGCTGCATAGCTTTGTCTTTTACTTCACCCACTATCACTTCTTTTACTTGATAACCTAAAGCAACGGCAGCTTGAGAGTAAGCTATAAATTCCCACTTTTTAATATTGGTGTTATCTACAATCACCAATGGAATGCCTTGAGCAAGTGCATTTATAAAGCGCGCCAAATTTAAATTATGAAATTGTGGTAACTTAAATTTATCGAAATGATATTCGCCCTGCTCATTATTAAAGTAATCATCAGTTGAGCAAATTAGATACTGACTTTCGTCGGCTCCACCTAATTCGTCAGCAAGGCTTTGCGCGTAGTAAGACTTACCACTTCCTGGTAGTCCTCGTAAAATAAAAACTTGTTTCATAGCATCGATTTTTTAAGGGTGAATAAATATTAATTTAGTTTGGATGTTAATAATGCCACAAAATCATTAAATTTCAGAGCAACAAATCATAATAGTGGCAATTAAACTCTAAAAACTGTTTAAAAATAAACCGCATGCATAAAAACTTTTAAAGAGTTGCCCACAATAGTTTTTTTATTTAACTTTACTAGGTAAGATACAGGGTTCAAGTGCAGCGCCGTTTATGTGCAATTTATGCCCGCGTGTTGCGCACAGTTAAAATAAAATAGTTAGGCAACTTATATCATTGGAGTGAAGATGAGCCATTTAGCGATTTCAGAGCTATTAAAAGGCAATGTTGCGGTAGACAGCCAAGTAACAATTAAAGGCTGGATCCGTACTCGCCGCGATTCAAAAGCAGGAATTTCATTTTTAGCCGTTCATGACGGTTCGTGTTTTGATCCTATTCAAGCGGTAGTTCCTAATTCACTGAATAATTATGATGAAGTTACTAGCTTAACAGCCGGTTGTTCTGTGTCGGTTACTGGTGTTTTAGTTCAATCTGCTGGCCAAGGTCAATCTTACGAAATTCAAGCTAACTCAGTGACTGTGTTAGGTTGGGTAGAGAATCCAGATTCATACCCAATGTCGGCAAAGCGCCACAGCATTGAGTACTTACGTGAGCATGCTCACCTTCGCCCTCGTACAAACATGATTGGCGCAGTAACACGTGTACGTAACTGTTTAGCACAAGCTATTCACCGTTTTTACCACGAGCAAGGCTTTTACTGGATCAGCACGCCAATCATTACGGCAAGTGACTGTGAAGGTGCGGGTGAGATGTTCCGTGTATCAACGCTTGATATGCAAAACTTACCACTTACAGACAAAGGCGAAGTTGATTACAGCGAAGATTTCTTCGGTAAAGAAGCATTCCTTACTGTATCTGGTCAGTTAAATGGCGAAACTTACGCGTCTGCAATGTCAAAAATTTATACATTTGGCCCTACATTCCGCGCAGAGAATTCAAATACATCTCGCCACCTTGCAGAATTTTGGATGGTAGAACCTGAAGTAGCGTTTGCTGATTTAGAAGATATAGCAAAATTGGCTGAAAACATGCTTAAGTATGTGTTTAAAGCCGTACTTGAAGAGCGCCGTGATGACATGGAGTTTTTTGCACAACGTGTAGAAAAAACCGCAATTACGCGTTTAGAAGAATTTGTAGATAAAGACTTTGCACAAGTTGACTACACAGACGCTGTAGAAATCCTTAAAAACTGTGGCAAAAAGTTTGAGTACGCTGTTGAATGGGGTGTAGATTTACAGTCTGAGCACGAGCGTTACTTAGCTGAAGAGCACTTTAAAGCACCGGTAGTTATTAAAAACTACCCTCGTGACATTAAAGCATTTTACATGCGCCAAAACGAAGACGGTAAAACTGTTGCCGCAATGGACGTTGTAGCACCTGGTATTGGTGAGATCATTGGCGGTTCACAACGTGAGGAACGCCTTGATGTACTTGATGCACGCTTAGAAGAAATGGGCTTAAACAAAGAAGATTACAGCTGGTACCGCGATTTACGTAAATACGGTAGCGTGCCGCACTCAGGCTTTGGTTTAGGCTTTGAACGCTTAGTTGCTTATGTAACAGGTATGGGCAACGTACGTGACGTTATTGCCTTCCCTCGTACTAAAGGCAGCGCAACTTACTAATATTTAGTAAGATGTATATAAATACTAAAAACCAGCCAATAGGCTGGTTTTTTTGTGTCTTTAATCTACCGAATAAAAAAGCCGCAGCACTCAAAGAGCACCACGGCTTTCAACCAGAATAAGTTTGTTTATTTGAAGGCTATAAAGCACTCTCTAACTGTGGCAGTACTTCAAATAAATCTGCCACTAAACCGTAATCTGCAACTTGAAAAATAGGTGCGTCAGGGTCTTTATTAATCGCGACGATTACTTTTGAGTCTTTCATACCCGCTAAATGCTGAATAGCACCGCTAATACCTACTGCAATGTATAAATTAGGCGCTACAATTTTACCTGTTTGCCCTACTTGCATGTCGTTAGGTACAAAGCCTGCATCAACTGCTGCACGCGATGCACCAATAGCTGCACCTAGTTTATCGGCAATACCATTAAGTAATGCAAAGTTTTCGCCGTTTTGCATACCGCGACCACCCGATATGACCACACTAGCAGCTGTAAGCTCAGGGCGTTCTGATTCTGTTTGCTCAACACTTACAAAGCTGCTTAATTGCGAATCTGATACTGTATCAATGCTTGTTATAGCAACAGCTGATTGCTCACCTTGTAAATCAAAGCTACTGGCACGTACGGTAATTACTTTTTTACTGTCGAGTGATTTAACCGTGGCGATTGCATTACCTGCATAAATTGGACGTTTAAATGTATCGGCGTCCACTACTGCGATAATTTCAGAAATTTGCGCAACATCTAATAGCGCGGCAACACGTGGCATAAAGTTTTTGCCCGTTGTAGTAGCACTTGCAACAATATGGCTGTAGGTGTCGCTAAGTGATAAAACTAAATCGCTCATGTTCTCAGCTAACTGATGTTCATAAACGCTATTATCGGCAACTAAAACATTAGCTATGCCATCAATGCTTGCAACTTGTGAGCTCATTGCGCTTAAGTTGTTACCTGCTATTAGTACATCAATAGGAAAGCCCATTTTTACTGCAGCGTTAATAGTTTTTGAGGTTTCTGGTTTTAAGGCACCGTTGTCGTGCTCTGCAATTACGAGTGTTTTCATTTAAATCACCTTTGCCTCTGTTTTTAATTTTTCTACAAGCTGTGCAACGTCTTCTACAATAATTCCTGCGGTGCGTTTAGCTGGCTCTTCAACACTTATTAATTGCATACGCGGTGTTAAATCAACACCAAGCGAATCTGCTGCTATTACTTCAAGCGGCTTACGTTTGGCTTTCATAATATTTGGCAGTGATGCATAGCGAGGCTCATTTAAGCGTAAATCAGTTGTAACAACCGCCGGTAAATTAAGTGCTACCGTTTGCAGCCCGCCATCAACTTCGCGAGTTACGTTTACTTTGCCATTTTCAATAGCAACTTTTGATGCAAATGTACCCTGCCCGCGATTAGTTAATGCAGCAAGCATTTGACCTGTTTGATTATTATCTGAGTCAATTGACTGCTTACCTAAAATGACAAGTTCAGGCGTTTCTTGCTCTACAATTTTAGCGAGTAGTTTTGCAATATGAAGTGACTCGAGCTTTTCATCGGTTTCGATGTGAATGGATTTGTCAGCGCCCAATGCTAATGCTGTGCGTAATTGTTCTTGTGATGCTTTTGGACCAATAGTTACGGCAACCACTTCAGTGGCGGTACCGGCTTCTTTAAGGCGAATTGCTTCTTCTATAGCAATCTCACAAAACGGGTTCATTGCCATTTTAACGTTGGTTAAATCAACGTCGCTGTTATCACTTTTAACGCGTGCTTTTACGTTGTAATCAATCACTCTTTTTATTGGTACGAGAACTTTCATAGGAACTCCATAATTATTTAAACCTACAAGGTAACGTGCACGTCAACCTATTTATTTTATGAAATTAGACTACTTCCTGTTGACGTAAACGTCAACCTAAAATAACCTTTAACTATTCACAGTCTGTAACGTTTAATTTGCAAGGTTATAAATAGGCTGTACACCTTATTTAAATGCGTAGTAAACATTCAAATAAGTCCGTCATAGATAAAGAGGTTATTATGGTCGAACGTGAAACCATGGAATTTGATGTAGTAATTGTTGGTGCAGGCCCTGCTGGGCTTTCAAGTGCAATTAAACTCGCGCAATTAGCACAAGAAAAACAACAAGAGTGCATGATTTGCGTAGTCGAAAAAGGTTCTGAAGTAGGTGCACATGTACTCTCTGGTGCTGTTTTTGAAACCAGAGCTTTGGATGAACTACTACCTAATTGGCAAGAGCTTGGCGCACCGGTTACAACCAAAGTAACTGATGATGAAATTTATTGGTTTAATAACGAGCAAAAAGCGACATCAATCCCCCACTTTGCTACACCAAAAACATTTCATAATGATGGTAACTTCATTGTATCTATGGGCAATGTATGTCGATGGCTTGCAGAGCAAGCTGAAAGCTTAGGCGTAGAGATATTTCCAGGATTTAGCGCACACTCTTTAATAATTGAAGATGAAGCAGTAAAAGGCATTATTACTGGCGATATGGGTGTAGACAAAGATGGTAATGAAAAAGACGGTTACATGCCAGGCATGGAGCTTCGTGCAAAATACACTATTTTTGCCGAAGGTTGCCGAGGTCATTTAGGTAAACAACTAATCAATGAGTTTGCACTTGATGCAGATTCATCGCCGCAGCATTACGGTTTAGGCTTTAAAGAAATCTGGCAAATAGATGAAAGTAAACATGAGCTTGGCAAGGTAGTTCATGGTACAGGTTGGCCACTTAGCGGCGATACTAATGGTGGTGCATTTATGTATCACAGTGAAAAAAATCAAGTTGTTGTTGGTTTAATTGTTGATTTAAATTACTCAAACCCACATTTGAGCCCGTTTGATGAGTTTCAGCGAATGAAGCACCATCCAGTATTTAAAAACGTACTTGAAGGCGCTGAACGTATTGCTTACGGTGCGCGTGCTATTGCTAAAGGTGGCTTGCATTCATTACCAAAAATGCATTTTGCTGGTGGTTTACTTGTAGGGTGTGATGCAGGCACACTTAATTTTGCAAAAATTAAAGGTAATCACACCGCAATGAAATCGGGAATGATTGCTGCTGAAGTTATTTTTGAAGCACTGAAAAATGAGTTAGCAAATACCGATTTAACTCATTATCAAACTGCGTTTGAGCAATCGTGGGCATATAAAGAGTTATATCAATCTCGTAACTTTGGCCCTGCTATGCACAAACTCGGTAAATTTTTAGGTGGTGCGTACAATACGCTTGATCAAAACATCTTTAATGGCGCTTTACCCTTTACGTTTAAAGATAATACGCCCGATCACTCTACCCTTGTTGATGCTAACGCCGCTGACAAAATTGCATATCCAAAACCAGATGGACACCTTAGTTTTGATAAACTCTCAAGTGTGTTTTTATCAAATACTAACCACGAAGAATCACAGCCGTGTCATTTAAAGCTTAAAGATGCGTCAATTCCTATTAATGTAAATTTAGTCAAATTTGATGAACCCGCACAACGTTATTGCCCAGCAGGCGTTTACGAAGTACAAGAAATTGCAGGCAATAAAGAGTTTGTTATTAATGCCCAAAACTGTGTGCACTGTAAAACCTGCGATATTAAAGACCCAAGCCAAAACATTACATGGGTAACACCTGAAGGTGCAGGTGGGCCAAATTATCCTAATATGTAACTAAATTATGCGCTGTATAGCTATATAACTACGTTTTTTACATATAAATTATAAACATATCCTAAATTGCAGGGGCTTCGGCCCCTTTTTTACGTTATGCTAATAGTAGTTTTAATAATAAGAGTGTTAATTATGCCGTCGTCAAAAGTTATTTTTCGTTTTTTAGCAGAGCCTACTGATGTTAATTTTGGTGGTAAAGTTCATGGTGGGGCCGTCATGAAGTGGATTGACCAAGCAGGTTATGCGTGCGCTGCAGGTTGGAGTGGTCATTACTGCGTAACTGTTTCGGTTGCGGGTGTTAAATTTAGACGCCCTATTTTAGTGGGTCAAATAGTCGAAGTAGAAGCTAAAATTGCCCATACGGGTAGAAGTAGCATGCAAATATTTATTCAAGTTAGGTGTGGCGATCCAAAAACGCAAAATATGGTTGAAACAAACCATTGTGTTATCAGCTTTATTGCAATGGATGAAACGGGCTACCCAATAGAAGTGCCTTCGTTTAAAGCAGTGACCGATGAAGACATTAAATTAGAAAATTACGCTATAAAAATGAAAGAAATAGCAATTGAAACAGAAAACTTGCTTCATAAAGTCTAATTAGTAATTTAAATAGAGTAAGGCTATGTAAAAAACTCATTATACTTTGTAAAACATACAACTTATTTTAGAGTACACGATTACGCAAAAGTTCACTTTGATTATAAAACACGCTAAACAATGTAAAAACCAATACAAAAGAACCAATTATGGCGTGTTTTTAATCCATTTTAATATTGGCACGCTCGCTGCAAGTAGATAATTGAAGTTTGATTAATGAAATCAAGCATTTGATTATTTTTTGTAAAGGAGCTATTCAATGATTAAAACACTTTCTCTTTCAGCTATTGCACTAGCAACACTGGGTTTTAACTCTGCAGCACACGCTGACATTTCTGATTTCGATTCTCCACGTATTTATACTGGTATCGGTTACGGTCAATATTCTTTTGAATTTGAAGACAGTGACAACGACACTGACTTTGACGACGATGCACAAATGCTTAAAGGCTATATTGGTACTCAGTTTAACGAATACCTAAGCTTAGAACTTGCTTATCAAAACTTTGATGAAGTAAGTGATATAGACAGCAAAGCTGAAATTGATGGCGTATCGCTTGCCGCACGTTTGGGCTACCCAATAACAGAGAGCTTTTCTGTATATGCAAAAGGCGGTTGGCTTGAGTGGGATGCAGATTACACACAAGATTTACCAGTAGGTGGCGTAACAGCGTCTACAGATGGTGGTGATGCATTTTACGGTGCGGGTATTGAATACGCACTTACAACAAATGTACAGTTTCGTTTAGAGTACGAACGCTACAAACTTGATGACGATATTGATCCAGACATGGATGTAGCGTCTGTATCAGTTCAATACATGTTTTAATTAATCTTTAACATGTATCAGAGGGGTAAGCTTATGAGCTTGCCCTTTTTTGTTTTAGGTCCTTTTTAAATATATTAATACAAAATATAAACCACTCAGTCTAATAAGTGATTTTAAACCGCTTGGTCTATAAGCAATAAACTTACTTACACTAATGTCATAAATACTAAATGCAGGTAGAATAGCGCTCTATTTTATTTGTACCCGAGTACTATGAGCGATTATACCATTTCGGCTATTGGCCACATTGAATCTCCTTATAAACAAAAGTTTGCTATACCTAGGCAGCCTCGTTTAGTGCCACAAGCCAAGGCAAAACTTATTTTTGCACCTGATTTTAATCGCGAAGAGTTTGTACGTGGTTTAGATGAATTTACTCATATTTGGTTGTTATTTCGTTTTCATGAAACGGCCGATAAAGGTTATTCTGCTATGGTTCGCCCACCTCGTTTAGGTGGGAATGAGCGAAAAGGTGTATTTGCTACCCGCGCTACATTTAGACCAAACGCGATTGGTATGAGCGCAGTAAAACTTGAAGGTATTGAATATAAAAACGGACAACTTAGTTTATTACTCGCTGGCATTGATTTACTTGATGGCACCCCCATTATCGATATTAAACCGTACTTACCCTATTCAGATGCAATGCTTGACGCCAGTGCTGGCTTTGCAGATACACGCCCAGAAACACAAATGACGGTTGAATTTAGCCCTCAGGCAATTGAGTTTGTTAATGCGCAAACACAATACCCAGATTTACATGATTTTATAGCTAATGTTTTAAAACAAGATCCCCGCCCTGCCTATAAAAAACAAAAAGACGGCGAGCAAAGCTATGGTATGACTTTGTACAATTATAATATTCGCTGGCAAGTCAATGGCGAGCATAACGTAGTAACAATCATAGAAAAAAACTAAATAACTCACTTAGCGCTTTAGTGTAAAAGCATCCGCTGTTAAACTTAAGCTCTATTAAAAGAACATAATTACTCTATTTCGGAAAAAACATGCGTACAAGCCAATATATACTCGCAACACTTAAAGAAACGCCATCAGATGCTGAAATCGTATCGCATCAGTTAATGCTTAGAGCCGGTATGATCCGTCGCGTCGCTTCGGGTTTATACACTTGGTTACCCTCTGGTTTACGTGTGCTACGTAAAGTAGAAAACATTGTACGTGAAGAGATGGATAAAGCAGGTGCTATTGAAATGCTAATGCCTGTAATTCAACCCGCTGATTTGTGGGAAGAGTCTGGCCGTTGGAATGAATTTGGTCCTGAGCTTATGCGCTTCACAGACCGTCATAACCGTACGTTTGCACTTGGTCCAACACACGAAGAAGTAATAACTGATTTCGTACGTAAAGAAATAAGCAGCTACAAGCAGTTACCTGTTACTTTATATCAAGTACAAACTAAAGTACGCGACGAACGTCGCCCTCGCTTTGGTGTGATGCGAGCTCGTGAATTTACAATGAAAGATGCCTACTCTTTTCACTTAAGTGAAGAGTGTTTAGATGCGACTTATCAAGCGATGCACAAAGCATACTGTAACATTTTTGAGCGTTTAGGCCTTGATTACCGCCCTGTACTTGCTGATACTGGGTCTATTGGTGGTAGCTTATCGCACGAGTTTCATGTACTTGCTGAGTCGGGCGAAGATGCCATTGCATTTAGTGATGGCAGTGATTACGCAGCTAATATTGAAAAAGCAGAAGCACTAGCGCCAAACGATCCACGCCCAGAAGCAAGTAAAGAGTTAAAAGCATTCCCTACTCCTGACGCTAAAACAATTAATGAGCTTAAAAAGCACTACGGTGTAAAACCTCATCGCGGTGTTAAAACCTTAATTGTTTACGGTGCACCTGATGAAAACGATGTACGTGGTTTAGTGGCGCTTGTACTTCGTGGCGATCATGATTTAAATGAATTGAAAGCTCAAAAGCACCCATTAGTAGACTCTCCGCTTGAAATGGCAACAGAGGCAGATATTGTTGCTGCTATTGGTGCAAAACCTGGCTCATTAGGCCCTGTGGGCTTATCTATGCCTATTATTGTTGATAGAGCCGCTAATATCCTTGCTGATTTTGTTGCCGGTGCTAATAAAGACGACGAGCATTACAGCGGTATTAACTGGGATCGTGACGTAACTGATTACGAAGTTGCTGATATTCGTAATATTGTTGAAGGCGATATGAGTCCATGTGGCCAAGGCGTTTTACAAATAAAACGCGGTATTGAAGTAGGTCATATATTCCAACTTGGCACTAAATACTCAGAAGCAATGAAAGCGGGCGTATTAAACGAAGGTGGTAAAAACCAAACCATGACCATGGGTTGTTACGGTATTGGTGTTTCACGTATTGTTGCTGCTGCTATTGAGCAAAACAACGATCAATACGGGATCATTTGGCCACAATCAATCGCGCCATTCGATTTAGCGATTGTTCCAATGAACATGCACAAATCACATCGTATTCCTGATATTGCAAATAACCTTTACCAGGGTTTAAAAGATGCAGGTGTTGATGTGTTATTTGATGACCGTAAAGAACGCCCTGGTGTTATGTTTAATGACATGGAGCTAATTGGTGTACCTTACACGCTTGTAATTGGTGAGCGTAACCTTGACGAGAATAAAGTTGAGCTTAAAAACCGCCGCACCGGTGAAAAGCTAATGATTGATATTGATACAGCAATTGATGCAATTAAAGCGGCTGTTAAAGGTTAATAACACGCACGCTCAAAATGGACTAAAAGGCCGCATATAAAATGCGGCCTTTTTTATGCGCGATTAATAGCAATACGTAATAATAGCTGCTCAATGACTCACCTTTCCTAGCTTTGTAGAAATCATTTAATTACGGCCTTGGTATAAATTGTCATGGAGGCTTCGCTAAAGTGTCTCATAAGTGTCATTAGATTTATCTACAGTGTTTAATTATTACACTATGGATGACGGGCATGACAAACAATCAACTGCGTAAAAAACAACATTATCCAGCCATTTGGATATCTGATGTTCATTTAGGTTACAAAGATTGTAAAGCTGATTACTTACTTGATTTTTTAAACTCGGTAGAATCTGACACACTTTATTTAGTGGGTGATATTATTGACTTATGGTCAATGAAGCGACAGTTTTATTGGCACCCTTCTCATTATGAAGTATTAAACTGCATACAAACAAAAGCAGCTAGCGGTACACGTGTCATTTATATTCCCGGTAATCATGATGAAGCGTTTAGAAACTATATAAATCAAACATTATTTGGTGTTGAAATCCACCAGCAGTTTATTCACACCACTAAAGCTAATAAACGGTTTTTGCTTATACACGGCGACGACTTTGATTCAGCGACTCGTTATAACAAACTTGTTAGTATTGCGGGGGATGCAGGATACGACTTTTTATTATTTTTAAATCGCTGGACCAATCGTATACGTAAAATATTTGGTGGTAACTACTACTCGCTTGCATCGTGGATAAAAGCTCGGGTACACAAAGCTCGAGAAGCGATTAGTGCCTTTGAAGATGCCGCAGTTCATGAAGCTAAAAAACAAAACGTAGACGGTATTATTTGTGGACACATTCACCATCCCAAAATTAAAGTGGATGACGGTATTATGTACTGTAACGATGGTGATTGGATTGAGAGCTGTACTGCGCTTGTAGAGCAACAAGATGGAAAGATAGAATTACTACATTGGTCAGATACACAATTTATACTCGATAGCGCAGACATAGCTATTCTTAACACGCCTTTAAATACGTCAACAAATACCAAACCAAAAAAATCAGCTGCTTAGCAGCTGATTTTCAAAACGATTAACTTAACCAAGTAATTAGCTTGTCTTTTAAAGTTTGTGGTTTAATTGGTTTAGTAATGTAGTCGTTCATTCCAGCAGCTAAACAACGCTCTCTATCACCTTCCATCGCACTCGCTGTCATAGCGATAATCGGTATGTGAGTATAATCTACCCCGGCCTTACTATTTCTGATTTCACTTGTTGTATCATAGCCATTTAAATTAGGCATTTGGCAATCCATTAAAATAACATCAAAAGCTTGCTCTTCGTTTTCTCTCAGTGCTTCTAAGGCTTCTATACCGTCTGACGCACAAGTGATTTTTACTTTAGTACGTTTTAATATTGCCTTAGCTACTTCAATGTTTATCATATTATCGTCAACTAATAATACATGATACGCAGATAGGTCAGGCTCTACTTGTTCCTCTTCCAAGCCTTTTGGTGGCGCTATAATGCAATCATTACTGGCACCAAATAAGCTGGCTAACTTATAGCTAAATTGATCTTGGGTAAGCGGTTTATTTAGAATGTGGCTACCCTCAGGTAATATCATTTTAGTCGGTTTATCGGTCACCATGTCGCGTAAAATTAAGACGTACTTTTTATTAAACTGTTTACAATAATCAATAAGGGCATCAATTTGAGGATGCTCATCGTCAATCAATAATAAGTCAGCTTCAAACTCTTTGTGCTCACTAAAGTAGTCAAGTCGTACAATGTTTTCTGCTTTTACTTTGCAGGTTAATAACAATAAGTCGCATACGTTTTTATAAACGTTATCGCGCGCTATTAATGCAGCTACGTTGATACTTGTAGCAAGCTCTATACCTGTGTTTAATTTTTTCTCTTGTGCAACGTGTAGCTCAACCGTTGCGGTAAAGGTACTACCCACGCCCTTTTTACTTATAACTGTAATATTACCACCAATTAACTGAGCAAGTTTTTTACATATAGATAAGCCTAAGCCTGTACCACCAAAATGACGGGTTGTACTTGAATCTTCTTGTGTAAATACTTCAAATAGTTTGTCTATGTTTTCAGGCGCTATACCAATTCCGGTATCTTTTATTGTAAAGCTCATTAATAATTTTGAGTCAGTTATGTACTTAGAACCGACAGTTAAACTTACTTCACCTCGGTGGGTAAATTTAAATGCATTATTAACTAAGTTAATTAAAATTTGTTTAAGTCGATGGCTGTCGCCAATAACCATTCTGTCTACTACATCTTTAGTATCTAAAAATACTTCAAGACCTTTGCGTTGGCCCTGTAAAGCTAAAGAGCTAATCATATCGCTACATACTGTCACAACATCAAATGTATGGTTATCAATATCAAGCTTACCCGCTTCTATTTTCGAAAAATCGAGAATATCGTTAATCAAGTTCATCAGTGAGTTAGCACTGCTATTTGCTAGTTTTAAATAATGGTATTGTTGATCGGTTAAGCCATCTTCTTTGAGCATTTCAAGCATCCCTAGTACGCCATTCATTGGTGTGCGTATTTCGTGAGAGATATTTGCTACAAAGTCACTTTTTGCATGGCTTGCTGCTAATGCTTGGTCAATTGCACGTTCTAGTTCAATGGTCCTTTGTGAAACCTTTAGCTCCAGAGTACTGTTTAACGCTTCGAGCTCTGATTGCGTATTTTTTAATGAGCTAATATTTCTTAAAATAGCCGCTACCTGATAACGGTTATTATATACGTCAAAAATACTACTAAGCGTGATAGAAAAGTATTGTTTGTTGCCATAACCATCTGTGTAGATAGCTTCAAACGGCATTTTTGAACCGTTTGTAATAGTCTCTTGTATACAATTAGTGTCTGCGTCGTTTAAATTAAACAGCGAGACAAAATCAGGATTAGTGCCTGAAATTGAACTACCAAAAACCTCTTTAGCGGTATTATTAAAGTGAACAATTTCGCCGTTTTGCTCAATTGTAAAAATAGCATCCAAAGAATTTTCTATTACTTTATTGTTTTGCTCTTTTAGAGAATTAATTAACAGCTTACGGTTTATAAAGCGTTGGTATAAAAAAGCAATAACTAAAAATATGCTAAAAAATACCACTAACATTGCAATAAAGTTTTGACGTCTCTCATTCACCTTTGCAAACAATGTTTTTGTATCAACACTTACACCAAGCTCTAAAGGTAGCATGGCTATATCACCCTCAAACGAAATTCGTTTTTTTAAAGTGTAAGCCACTGGATAATTACTTATTGGTAAAGTGCCTTGCTCTGTCATGGTGGTTGCAGTAGAGAATTCTTCAGACCATGTTTTAGTTTTATTAAATTCAAAACGGAATCGAAGTTGAGGGTTTGGATGATATAAAAATTCACCTTCATTATTCATAAGGTAAATCTGCGTCCCTTGTGGAGATTCAACTGTTAAATCTTCAAGTAATTTATCCGCAAAGTAATTAGTAACTAATATTGCAAATATTTTATTATTTTCATCAAAAACAGGCTTAGCAACACGAAAAGTGCTTATATAAGGTTCTTGTATCTGTCCATTTTCACGGTTGTAGTTAATTGGAGAAATATAGACACTTTTCTTATCAAGCATGCTTGCTTTGATTATGTAATCGCGTTGACCTTTTTTTTGTAATTGCAGACCTTGCAGTCGATTAATCTCTCCAAGTTGATTTCGGTCAACTCTAACAATCTCTTGCCCACCATCTTCGAGCATAATATAGCGAGCTTGCAAAATACTGTCATCGGTCTGCATAAAACCAGTAAAAATGCTTGCTAAGCGCTCTTGCCAAACATCTATTGGCGTACCAAGAACAGGATCAATTAGTTTATTTTCTTTAGCGCGGGTAATGCCTTGTATTGGTGGTGTAGCATCTAAAAAGCGAATGGCGATAACACTGTCTTTAAGATGTTTTTTTAATGAAAGGCTTTTTGTTTCAAGTTCACGCTTTAATTCTATTTGAGCTGAATTATAAACATCACTTCTTACTTTTTGATCGAACAAATACAGAGATGGTAAAGCTATAAGAACAAATATTATTGTTGCAACGAGCATTAATTTATTATTTTTTGTTACATTCAACAAAATATTTCTTTTTAGCATTTACCTTCACCATAAATTTTTATTGTTATTAGTATAGAGCATTAACGAAAGAATTGGACCATCTAACTAATCAGTTATCGCTATAATTTTTATAATAAAAAGACTAAATCATTAGTTTTATTTAGAGCACAACCCTTATGTGAATTTTAAATGAATGGGTTAAAAAATATTGGCTTACAAAATTAATAAATGAGCTATTTTAACTATTAATCGCTTCAAAGTATAAAAGGTAGCAATTGCTACCTTTTATATATTCTTAAAACCTTTATGTACATTATCTAAATAGCACATCTTCTCTGTTAAACCACTTAACACAAAATGCCAATAGCCCAGCAGCAATGATTGCAGTGGCTAAAAATATTAAGCCTACAAATGTGTAATCAACAGTCCCTTTTACTATTTCTTTAATTGCTAATGCTACGTTTGTAACAGGAATGAATGCTGTTTTAGCAGTTAGTTCCATATTTGGCATTATTGAAATAATAATCGGGAAAAATACGCCCATACTAAGTGGTGCCATATAATTCTGCGCTTCTTTAAACGTGCGAGCATAGATAGATATAGCCAGAGCTAAGGCCGAAAATATAGCTGCAACAGGTAGTAATAGTACAAATATCATTAGTAAATCGGTAACTGCTAATGTACTAAACGCGGCTTTAATAAAATCAAGATCGGCAAATGCGAGCGCCAATGCTATCCAACAGCCCATACTTAAGACGGTTATGGTTGTGGAGGCAATGGATGTAGTTAACAAGGTTATAAATTTACCAAGCACCAGCTCTGTACGCGTAATAGGTGTAAGTAGGAGTGTTTCTAGTGTGCCGCGTTCTTTTTCGCCAGCGCCTAAATCAATAGCGGGATAAGTTGCCCCCATCAATACTAATGGAATAAGTAGGTAAGGTAAAAAACCGCCAATTTTTTCGCCAAGGTTTTCACGTTTATCGGCGGTATCTACTTTTATGACTTCAATTGGATTAAGAATAGATTTTTGAACAGACTCTTCAATACCAAAACTGATTAGCTTTTGAGTTTGCAGCACGTCACTGTATTCTTTTGCGAGCTCTTTAACGCGTTCGAATAAAAAGTTGATAGATTTTGAATCGTTAAAAACAACCTGCCACTGGCTTTGTTTTCCATCGTCCAATGTTTGCACAGCATGACTTGGTAAATAAATACCCATATCAATATCGCCAGCGATTACACCTGCTTTAAGCTCATCTATATTGTTAAAGGTTTTATCCCCTTTATAAAGCTCAAAACTTTTGTGATAAAACACTTTATCTGTAAACTCTTGTGCGTAGTCACCGTTGATTATCGCGTAAGTGTTTACTTTTTGCTCAGCGTCCATTGCAGCTTGCGAGCTTATAAATGCCATTACGGCAAACAATAACGGAAATATAGCAACAGGGAGCGCGACTACAAATAATAGCGTTTTTTTATCGCGTAATAACTCTCTTAATTCCTTTTTAAATACCTCAAACATCATGTTTCTCCGTTAATATATTCATAAACGCTTGATTAAGCTCATCACTATTACCTGCTTGTTTAAACTCTTCTACTGTCCCGTCAAAACAGCTAATACCTTCGTTAATTACAGCGACACGGTCACATAAAAGAGCTACTTCATCTAGATGATGGGTTGAGAAAATAACAGGCGTCCCTTGCGCCTTTAAACCTTTGATAAATTTAATAACGGTTTGTGTTGTCATTATATCAAGACCCGTTGTTGGCTCATCAAGTACCACAACTGCTGGGCGATGAACAACTGCACGCGCTATATTTGCTTTTTGCTTCATACCTGTTGAAAGGTTTTCTGCCCGTTTATCTACAAATTTGTGCATGTCTAGCAATGTAAATAGCTCATCACAACGCGATGCAATATCGCTTTTGTTCATGCCATGAAGCTTTGCAAAATACTCTATGTTTTCTTTTACAGTTAAGCGGCCATACAAACCCGTAGAGCCTGATAAAAATCCAATAGACTTACGGCCCAGTAGCGGTTTTTTTACAATATCGTTTCCAGCAATCGTTATTGAGCCTTCATCGGGCTTTAACGCGGTTGAAATCATTCTCAGTGTCGTCGTTTTTCCCGCACCATTTGGGCCGAGCAATCCAAGTACCTCACCTTTAGCGCAACTAAAACTAACGTCTCGTACTGAGTGAAAGTAGTCTTTATCTTCACGAGGATCGATGTCGTCTATTTTATTTTTTTTGTGATCTTTAGTTAGCTTAAATTTCTTTTTAAGCCCAGCAACTTCTATCATGTTCGCATCCTTCGTTTCGCTCTAAAATAATCTGTATTGTTGTAAAAAGAGTCATCTTTGTTTTCGTCATGCCAGCCTGGCACACCTAATAAAGGCAGTGGTGAAAGCTTTTTGTTATCGGCTAAGCAGTTATCTGTATTAATCATCTCATAAAGGGCTTGGTCAAGGTACTGGTATTGAGTTACTAAATCTTTACAAAATATTTCATTCGGTACACAAACAAATAACGCTTTACCCGTTAAACCTATATAAGGCTTTGTTAGCATTTCATAATTAGCATGACCAAACATAAAAGGTTTTATTGTTTTACCCCACTCATGTTTGTGTTCAACGAATGCAGTTTTCCATTGGTGATCGCAAAGCCACTGCTGCCATTTACTCTCACTTATAGCTAATACAACACCACACTCATCAAAAAGCGTTAGTGCATTACGATGCTTAGTACGCTGTTGCAGTCCATGCTCAGCTATATCTTGCACATGTCTATGGTTTATTAACGCTTTGGTTTTTGGAAATAAACACCATATAAACCCACCAAATAAGTCATGCCAATTTTCACTTCGTGTAGGTACAACACCCGTTTCAAAAATTACTTGCTCGTAATACCGCTCGCCAAAGTCTACCTTTGCATCATCTTCAAAAGTAATAGGAATATTATTCTCATTAATAGCAGTTAAAAATGGAGAAAACCACTGCGGCGCCGGCCAATCTGTTAGTTCGTTAACTTTAAATAGCTCACGTAAATGCGCAAATGCACCTGTTTCTAAACTACTGATTTGCCACTGCTCGGGGGGAGTAAAACGCTTCATTTAAACCTTTAACAATTTATGCCTATAATTTACGAGAAGTTTACCGCAAAAACTGGTTCTACTTAATAGAAGTTAATATACTAATCACAACTTAAAACAAAAAAAGAGCTGACATGAAACATTATTTCTCTCTCACACTCCTCGCTACTGCTGTTTTAGCAGGTTGCGCAACAACAAGTATTACACCTACTGATGTAACAAATGGTTATAACAGTATTCAAGCTGATGAATTGGCTAAACATGTAAAAGTACTCGCATCGGATGAGTTTGGTGGCCGTGCTCCTTCATCACCTGGCGAAAAGCTAACGCTTGATTATTTAACTGCGCAGTTTAAAGCCCTAGGTTTAGAGCCAGGTAATGGCGACAGCTACTTACAAGAAGTTCCACTTGTGTCGCTTGAGGCTGATGCAAACATGGTATTAAGTATTGGTGGTAAAGACTATCAATACAAAAAAGACATGGTTATGGGTAGCAGCCGCATAAGCGCACAAGAAGGCATAGAAAATTCTGAACTTGTATTTGTGGGCTACGGCGTTAACGCACCTGAATACAATTGGAATGATTACGATGGATTAGACGTTAAAGGTAAAACGGTTGTAATGCTGGTTAACGATCCGGGCTTTGCAACAAAAGACCCTACTTTATTTACTGGCGACGCAATGACTTATTACGGTCGTTGGACATACAAATACGAAGAAGCGAGTCGACAAGGTGCCGCTGGTGCAATTATTATTCATGAAACAGCACCTGCTTCTTACCCGTGGTCGGTTGTTGAAAACTCGTGGAGCGGCGAGCAGTTTGGTTTTCAAAAAGAAAACAACAACATGGACCGCGTAGCCGTTGAAGGCTGGGTTACAACTGACGTAGCAAAAGAGCTTTTTACTAAAGCAGGTTTAGATTTTGATACCGTTAAAACAAATGCTGCTAAAAGTGCTTACCATGTTGATATGGGCGATTTAACTGCTTCTGTTAATGTTAAAAATACGATTAAAAAATCAGTGTCGTATAACTTTATTGCCACTTTACCTGGTAGTGAGAAACCAGATGAGCATGTTATTTACTCGGCTCATTGGGATCACTTAGGTACAGATAAAACACGTAAAGGCGATCAAATTTATAACGGTGCTCACGACAATGCAACGGGTACCGCTGGGCTAATTGAAGTAGCTGAAGCGTTTACTAAATTACCAAAGCACCCTAGCCGCTCAATGACATTTTTAGCAGTTACGGCTGAAGAGCAAGGCTTACTAGGTTCTAAGTACTATGCAGCTAACCCAGTGATTGCAGCTAATAAAACAGTCGCTAACATAAATATGGATAGCTTAAATTTATTAGGCAAAGTAAAAGACATGAATGTGGTCGGTATTGGTAAGTCACAAATGGATGAGTTTTTAGCAACTGCAGCTAAAGAGCAAGGCAGAACAATATCAGGCGATCCTAAACCATCATCTGGTGGTTATTACCGCTCTGATCACTTCGCATTTGCTAATATGGGCATTCCAGCCATGTACGCAGGTGGCGGCACAGTCGCAGCTGACGAAGAGACAGCTAATTACCGTAAACGCATGAGTTTAGTACTTCGCGGTTGTTATCATCAACCGTGTGATCGTTACCGTGACGAATGGGATTTATCGGGTGCTGTTCAAGACTTACAATTGTTTTATAAAGTAGGTTTTGATATTTCGGAGCAAGAGCAATGGCCAACGTGGAATGCAAACTCAGAATTTCAACGTAAGTAGCATTGGTTTAACATCGAAAAACTCAAAGAGAGTAATCGATTTAAATAGATGTAAATGATATTGATTATCATTTAATTAAAATATACAGTGTTACTAAGTTTATTTAATTGGTAACACTGTATGATTTTACTCTCTCAAATAGGATTTATTACGCCCGCTTCTAAACGCTTTGTTAGCCAAAATAAACGTTTATTATTACCACTTTTTTTACTGGTATGCTTAGCTGTGCCATCACTTCGTGAAATTACAATAACAGCACTAAGTGATGCTTTTTTTCAAGTTAGCGTATTTGTTGCTGCTACATTATTAATTTATTACTACGCCATAGAGCATTTACCTCAATTAGAGCTTAGTTATTTAAGTGCTAAATCGCCGGTATTAGAAATATTTTTTGCTGCCGTTTTAGGTGCCCTTCCTGGATGTGGTGGTGCAATAATAGTGGTTACCCAGTTTACAAAAGGCCAAGCAAGTTTTGGGGCTATTGTTGCTGTTTTAACAGCTACAATGGGAGATGCCGCATTTTTAATCCTTGCCACTCGCCCTACTGAAGGTTTAACCATAATGGCCATTGGCTTAGTAGTAGGCACGCTTTGTGGTGTTATAGTAAACGCCCTTCATGCAAAAGACTTTTTACGCCCAACAAAGCAAGAACAAAAACACCAAGTTAAAGTATTGCCAACTCGTATAATTAAAATAAGCAAACCCGTTTGGATGTTCGCTATTATTCCAAGCCTCATTATTGCTTTTTTAATTGCATTTAATGTCGACTTTGATCAATTTGGAAAATACACAGGCACAAGTATTAGTATTTTTGGTGCTGCAATGGCGTTATTTACTGTAACTATATGGGCGTATTCTTCTAAAGGTGAAAGCTATAAAGAAGTAACCTCAGAAGACGATGAATGTAATCCACCTTCTAAAATTATTAAAGTACTTCAAGACACACACTTTGTGACCGCATGGGTAGTGGCATCGTTTATGTTGTTTGAGATTTTAGTAAATATTGCAGGGCTTGATTTAAAAAACTGGTTTGCACATTATGCTTATTTAGCCCCACTTATTGCTGTGGTGATTGGTTTTTTACCAGGTTGTGGTCCGCAAATAATTGTTACTACGTTATATATTCAGGGGATCATTCCATTTAGCGCATTAACTGCTAATGCAATATCTAACGATGGTGATGCGTTATTTCCTGCAATTGCAATGGCACCCAAAGCGGCTGTAATTGCGACTGTGTATACATCTATTCCTGCTTTGGCCGTTGGCTATGGCCTTTACTTTTTAAGTTAAAATTGCCATAAACAAAAAAGCTCAGCTATTGCTGAGCTTTTAGGATGTTAACTTATTTTATTTATACGGCTGCTGGCTCTGCAGCTAGTTCTTTTGGATTTGGGCCATAATCGTTCTCACCTTCATGTGAGTTTTGTGCAAGAAAAACAATTAAAACAATCCAACCAATTACTGGCACTAACCAAAGTAACTGCCACCAGCCTGAACGACCAGTATCATGAAGGCGACGTGCACCAGCACTTAAGCCAGGAATTAATAGCGCTAAGCTATAAATAGAGCCAATGAACATTGTACCTAGTACACCATCAATCGCATTACAAACTACCGAAAAAATGAAGTTAAATAATACAAACATCCAATATGCTTTACGACGATTACGGCCTGAAAAATCCGCGTAGCTGCGAAGCGCGTTCATATAATGTTCCATGAAATTTCCTTAGTGTTATTTTTTTATATTCCCTAACGGGGTTAACTTTATTACTTTTTAGTAACACATGTATCTTAAATAAAAACAGACTCATTTAAAACAAAAAACCAGCAAATTGCTGGTTTTTTTATTAGGGCGTGTTGACCTTTGCGGATTGTAATTTGTTCAATCTAGGGGCGATTTAATCGCGGCGCGAGGTTTGTAACCTAGTGGGCTAAGTAAAAACCGAGCAACAAAGAGTTTATCGCCCCTAGGCAGAACCCGAAGGGCAGCGCATGTTTGGCTTTTATGCTGCGTTATCGCCTACTTATGGGGAGTAACCACACTTCATAGGCTCTGCCTTGCCTAAAAACCAAACATACTGCTGCAAATTCAATCATCAAAGATCAACACGCCCTAGGTTTAAACAATTATATTATTAACTCATTGCCATCATCATTGCCGATGGGTTTTCTAAGTACGATTTCCATAGGTTATTAAAGCGTGCAATAGTGCCGCCATCAATAACGCGATGATCGCCAGACCAACTCACTTGCATAATAGCTTTACTCACAACTTGGCCACTTTCATCAAAACGCGGTAAGTGCTGCAGTTTACCCAATGCAACAATAGCCACTTCTGGTTTATTAATGATGGGGGTTGCGATAGTGCCGCCAATTGCACCAATATTAGAGATGCTAATCGTCCCTCCTTTTAAATCATCCGGTGCAACACGCCCTTCTCGCGCAGAATGAGTTAAGCGGGTTAAATCATTAGCCACATCAACAACACTCTTACTCTGGCACGACTTAATATTAGGCACTAACAAGCCAATTTTTGAATCAACCGCTATACCAATATTATGATCGTTATAATAGGTAAGCTCTGAGCAATCATCATTCACTTTTGAATTCAGTACAGGGTACTCTTTCATTGCTAGCGAGAGTGCTTTTACAAAAAATGGCATCATGGTGAGCTTAACGCCTTGTGCTTTGTACTGCTCTTTTAAGGAGCTTCGCAAAGCTATAAGCTGTGTTAAGTCGATTTCATCACTAAAAGTAAAGTGCGGAATAGTTGAAACCGAAGCCACCATTTGCTTGGCCATGGCCGCTTTAATGCCTTTAATTTGCTCTACTCGTACGCCACCGCTTTGATTCTGTGTTTGGTTTTGTACTGCACTTTGAGAAGCATCGCTATTAAGCGGTGAAGTATCAATAGTATTTGGCACTTCGCCTTTTACAAACTCTTCAATATCTTGCTTGTAAATACGTCCATTTTTTCCACTACCTGGTACGCACGTTAAATCAACATCTAGCTCACGTGCTTTACGACGAACTGCAGGCGACGCCACCGCTTTTTGATTGATAACCTTTGCAGCTTGCTGCGTTTTAACAGAGGCAACTTTTTCAGCGACGGCATTAGTTTGAGCCTTTACGACCGCTTGGTTTATATCAACATTTGGCTTTACTGCACTGCCTGCAATTGTCATTTGAAACAACGGGCTATGTACTTTTGCTATTTCACCTTTTTGGTAATATAGTTTTTTTACTGTGCCTGTATATTTTGCCGGAATTTGTACTAATGCTTTGTCGGTCATTACGTCACAAACCGCTTGGTCTTCTTCTATTTCATCGCCTTCTGCGACTAACCAATCAACAATCTCACATTCGACAATACCTTCACCAATATCTGGTAGTATAAAGTCCTCAACTACATCAGATGCATTGTTATTAGTTTGATTTTCAGCTTGAACTGGCTCTTCTACTACTTCATTACTCGTACTATCACCAGTTACATCCATAGCAAATAAAGGAGCATGTACTTTAGCAATTTCACCTTTTTGATAATATAGCTTTGTAATAATGCCATCATGCACTGCCGGAATTTGTACTAATGCTTTGTCTGTCATCACATCACAAATTGGCTGATCCTCAGATACGGTATCACCCTCTTGAACTAGCCACTCAACAACTTCGCATTCAACAATGCCTTCACCAATATCGGGTAATATAAAATCTTTCGCCATGGTAACCCCTAAAAATCCATTGATTGTTTAATTGCAGCCAACACTTTTAGTGCGTCCGGTACGTATTCTTTTTCAAGTGCCAACGGGTATGGTGTATCTAGACCACATACACGTAAAATTGGCGACTCTAAATGCAAGAAACACTCTTGTTGTATTGTTGCTGCTATCTCGGCACCAAAGCCATTAGTTATAGGCGCTTCATGGCTCACGATTAAACGGCCGGTTTTAATAACCGATTTAGCAATCGTTTCAACATCCCATGGTAAAATACTACGAAGATCTATTACTTCACAGCTTATACCTTGCTCGCTTGCTTGCTGTGCTACCTCTTCAATAATCTCCATTTGAGCACCCCACGCTAAAAGCGTAATATCGGTACCCTCTTGTACTACTTCAGCCGTGCCTAATTCAATACTATAATCTTCTTCTGGCACTTCGCCTGTTGATGCACGATATAAACGCTTAGGCTCAAAAAATATGACAGGGTTATCATCTTTAATAGAGGCACGTAATAAACCCTTAGCTTGATAAGGGTTACGCGGTACAACCACTTTTAAGCCCGGTGTATGTGCAAAATAAGCTTCGGGTGATTGCGAGTGATATAAGCCACCAGCAATACCACCGCCATAAGGCGTACGAATAGTTAAGTTACCTACATTAAATTCATTACCACTGCGATAACGAAATTTAGCGGCTTCATTTACTATTTGATCAAACGCTGGGAAAATATAATCAGCAAATTGAATTTCTGCCAATGCAGGCGCACCAAATGCCGCTAAACCATTAGCAAAGCCTAAAATACCTTGTTCGGTTAAAGGCGTATTAAAAACGCGATGCTTACCGTACTTTTCTTGCAAACCTGATGTTGCTCTAAATACACCACCGAAGTAACCAACATCTTCGCCAAAAATACAGGCTTGAGGGTGTTCGTTCATCGTAATATCGAGGGCAGAGTTAATTGCGTGGAGCATGTTCATTTTAGCCATTACTTAATTCTCCCTGCAGTTACTGGGTAAGCATCTGGATGCTGTTTTATATGTTCTTTTAATTGCTCGTACTGACGTTGCAATAATGGAATTGGTGTATCGTAAACGTCAGATACCAATTCTTCTAAAGCGGGCTTGTCAACAACTTCAGCACGCTTAAGCGCTGCTAAAATTTCTTCACGAATCGACTCTTTTGCTTTTATATCGTCTTCTTCGTTTAACCAATCTTGCTTGACCAACCATTTTCTAAATTTATCAATAGGACAGATTTGATTATTTGCCTCTTCATCTTTAGAGCGATAACCACTGGGATCGTCTGATGTAGAATGCGCGCCTAATCGATAAGCAATCGATTCAATAAGTACAGGCTCACCTTGTGTTGAGGCTATTTCGCGTGCTTTTTTGGTCGCTGCATACACAGCAAGTGCATCTGTGCCATCAACACGAATTGTTTTAATACCATAACCTACACCACGCGACGCAATACCATCGCCTTTAAACTGTTCATCAGCAGGGGTAGATATGGCATAGCCGTTATTACGTGCAAAAAATATAACCGGCGCTTTGTGAACAGCCGCCATATTTAAGCCCGCATGAAAGTCACCTTCTGATGCAGCACCTTCACCAAAGTAACAAATAGTCACGTTATCAATTGTGCTTGCAAGCTCACCTGTTTTAGCGTCGATATGCTTTATTTTTTGACCATATGCATAACCTGTGGCCTGTGGTATTTGCGTACCCAGTGGCGATGAAATCGTCATGTAGTTTAGCGCTTTAGAGCCATAATGTATTGGCATTTGGCGACCTTTACCTAAATCCAATTCATTTGAGAACATTTGGTTCATAAATTGATCAAGCGTAAAACCACGATAATGTAGTGCAGCTTGTTCACGATATTGAGCCATGATCATATCGTCTTGATCAAGTGCAGCAGCAGAGGCTGTAACTGCGGCTTCTTCGCCTAGGCATTGCATATAAAAACTAACACGACCTTGGCGCTGCGCGCCTTGCATACGTTCATCTAACAAACGTATAAAACGCATTGTTTCATATAACTTAATAGCGGTATGTTTTGAAATATCAGGTGCGGTTGCACTAGGATGAATGTCGCCGTCCTCAGTTAAAATACTAAGGGTTGGAATATTAAGTGCTTGGCCATCAATAAATTCAAGCTCGTGGTTAATATTCAGCGATACGTTATTTGGATTACTCATAACCTACCTTCTTTTGTTGTCGGTAAAACAGTGCCCCTTTAAATTATTATTGTGGGTGATTGTTGCTGGTTAAACTTTGCAACATCTGCACTATCTTTAATTAAAGCTGCCAACACTTTACGTTAACGTAAAGTGTTATTCAACACATCTGGGACGAAACAAAAGCAAATACAAGTTAAATAAGTGGCAAGTTAACGATACGGTTACTTTAATTAATAGTAATCATATAGTTAACTTGAAGCTACCAGTGGTCTGATGAGTTTAATTAGACGAAATTGCTATCAATATCCATTGGAATAACAGTAAGCAGTGCTCTTTGACCTAATGCTACGCTCGCATTTGGAAATATAATAGCCTCACCTTCAACGTCAGCGTAAATCGCTGTATCACCGTCGGTTGCAAGTAGTTCACCTTTCGCAAAGCCAGTAAAGTTCTCAGCATCATCAGAAAAAGGAAAACTAAAATCATCCTTTGTTCTATTAATTGTGCGGTGCACTGCAAATAACTCAAACTCACTTGCATTAAAATCAGGGTATTTAACTTCATTTTGGCTAATTAATGCAGTTAATGTTTGCTTTGTTTTTTCAAAGCGGGCCATATCATTTTGGCCAAATGGCTTAACCTGACCCAGCTCTACCGTAAACGAGTCTGCACCATGAACAAACGACGAATAATAGCTAAACGTTGTTGCGGGTGATTTCATCATAAGTACGGTATTTACACCACAGCTCAATAAAAATTGTAACTGTGACTTTTTCCATGGCTTACCATGTAAAAATGGATACACAGCAAATTTTTCGTTTTTAGAGCCTCTAATTGCAGTGTGTAAGTCGTAATGACATCGGCTACTGCCTTGCTGGCCACGGGCATAAAAGTCACTTACGTATTGCTCAAGCTTTGCAGCGCGGTTTCGTTCATTATTCATTGGTACACCTTCAACTGTATGGTGACCATTAAATAATCTATTTAAGTTTTCTTCTACAAAACGCAGGCCAATATTAATTGATTGTGGATTACCATAAATAAATAAAACACGCTGCTTAAGGACTAGCTCACCTTTTATAATTTGTTTAATGAGCGTATCACAAATTTCAATTGGCGCAGTTTCGTTACCGTGTACAGCGCTTGAATAAATTACATCTTTGCTTGTTTTAACAGCAGGTTGAAACTCAATTACACCGGTATCGTGTATATTTACACGAGTTCCATTATCTAAAACAAATTCACCTGCATCTAAATGCCATTCGTTGTCACGACTAAGCGTTAAAAAATCGCCCGTTTGTTTTAATTCATTTAAGTAAGATGGATTGGCTGACATGTAATAAGCCCTTTAAAAATAATGTGAGAGTAAACTCTTATGCATATATATGCATAAGGTAGAGGTATAGAAACAAAAACGGCTGAATAAATCAGCCGTTTTAAAATTATTAGATTAAGTTAGCTTATAACTGAATCTACAAGCTTTTTAGCTTCTTTTTCAAGTAACGCTAAATGCTCTTCACCTTTAAATGATTCAAGGTATATTTTATAAATATCTTCAGTACCTGATGGACGCGCTGCAAACCAGCCATTTTCAGTGACCACTTTTAAACCACCAATTGCCGCATCGTTACCTGGTGCATGAGTCAGTTTTTGCAAAATAGGTTCACCAGCAAGTGTATCTGCTTTAACATCAGAAGCACTTAATGCTTTTAAACGTGACTTTTGGCCGCTTGAGGCCGGTGCATCAAGGCGTTTATAAATTGGAGAACCAAACTCTTGTTCTAGTTCTTTATAAAGCGCTGATGGAGTTTTACCTGTTACTGCAAGTATTTCTGCAGCAAGTAGTCCCATAATAAAGCCGTCTTTATCTGTACACCATAAAGAGCCATCAAAACGTAAGAATGCAGCACCTGCGCTTTCTTCGCCACCAAATGCAAGCTTGCCTTTGCTTAAGCCTTCAACAAACCATTTAAAGCCTACGGGTACTTCTTTTACTTTTCGATTATTGCGCGCTGCTACTTTATCGATCATAGAGCTAGAAACCAGTGTTTTACCAATCTCTACTGTTTCATTCCAATCACGGTGTTTAAGTAAGTAATCAATTGCCACTGCTAAAAAGTGGTTTGGATTCATTAAACCATCTGGCGTTACAATACCGTGGCGATCGTAGTCAGGGTCGTTACCAATAGACACATCAAAGTCATCTTTTAATGCAATAAGGTTTGCCATTGAATAAGGTGATGAACAATCCATACGAATTTTGCCATCTTTATCAAGTGGCATAAAAGCAAAACGTGGGTCAACAACATCATTAACGACGGTTAAATCTAAATTATATTTTTTAGCAATAACAGGCCAAAAATTAATACCTGAACCACCTAGTGGATCGATACCAATTTTGATACCTGCATCGCTAACGGCTTTTAAATTAACGATATTTGCTAAATCATCAATATAAGGAGTCATTAAATCTTCGTAGCGAATAAAGCCTGAACGTGAAGCTTTAGCGAATGGGAATAACTCAACTTCAACCAAGTCTTCTAATAAAAGTTGATTTGCTCTGTCTTCAATCCACTTAGTGACGTCGGTATCAGCAGGTCCGCCATTAGGTGGATTGTATTTAAAGCCACCATCTTCAGGAGGGTTATGTGAAGGCGTAACAACAATCCCGTCTGCAAGCTCATTTGGGTGCAGCTTGTTATGGCTAACTATGGCGTGGCTGATAACTGGCGTTGGTGTAAAGTCACCGTTTTCTTGCGTTATCACTTGCACTTCGTTAGCAACTAAAACTTCAATAGCTGAATTAAATGCAGCCTCACTCAGTGCGTGTGTGTCTTTACCTAAAAATAACGGACCAAAAATATCATTTTGTTTTCTATAATCACAAATAGCCTGAGTAATCGCTAAAATGTGTGACTCGTTAAATTTAACATCGTAAGAACAACCACGGTGGCCTGATGTACCAAAAGCAACACAATGCTCTGGATTTTGTTCAAGATCAGGTTCGTTTAAGTAATACGCAGATACTAATTTAGGTACGTTAACCAGTGCTGATTGTGGAGCAGTTTTGCCTGCGCCTGAGTGAATAGCCATTATATTTCCTTACAGGTAATCGCGAATTTTTTCAGCTTGCTCTGCACTATATCCAAGGCAAAGAGCAACTTCATGAAGCATCATTTTTTTACGCGTTGTATTAGAATTTGTCATAACCCAATATTCACTATCAGTTATGTTTTTAGGGTTCATACTACTACCGCTATTTACTAAGGCTTCTTTACTAGTAGCAAAGTAAACACGGTCACGCCCTTTAATATCTAGTACAGCCGAAAAATCAGTTTTATGTGTGCGGTAAAATGCACTTAAAATAAACAAAAAGCGCCCAACAACACCCTTCTGCATTGCCAGCTCTTCTTTATTTAATACATTAAAAACATTATCGCTTTTTTGCTTCACGGGTGCGTGAGCTACAGGCGTTTGTTTTTTTGCAGTCTCAGCAGCAGGTAGCTCTGAGCTTTTTAATGTGGCGGTAGACGTAGTCGCAGTTTGATTATTTTGAGTTAGTTCTACGTTTGCGGTTTGAATTTTTTCGCCGCTCAGATTTAATAAACGACGTAAAATAGTGGATGCACTTTCACCAATACTTTGCGTATTGCTTGCAATATACTGATATAACTCGTCGTCTATGTCGATTTGTTTCATGTTCTTCCTGTCATTACGGGTCACATTTTTTTCTCCCGTGTGATTATACCCAAACCAATCAGAAATGCGAGTTACAACAAGCACTCCCGTAAACATATTAATATTTACTAGATTGTTGTTGATTTAACAAACAAAAGCCCAATTTAATAAATAGTCGCTGTATTTTTTGCTTTTTAGAGCAATGCTCGGCAAACTATGGCGAAATTTTCAGGAGGCGTGTATGCAGTTAAATTACAAGCAACAAGGGCAAGGCCCTAATGTTATTTTGATCCACGGACTTTTTGGATCATTAGAAAACCTAAATGTAATCGCAAAACCATTAAGTGAGCACTTTAATGTTATTAACGTTGATTTACGCAACCACGGGCTTTCTCCTCATAGTGATGAAATGAACTACCCTGCAATGGCTCAAGATATTGTCGAGTTATTAGCACATTTAAACATAGATAAAGCTCATTTAGTTGGGCATTCTATGGGTGGGAAAGTCGCAATGGAATTAGCACTAACACACCCTGAACTGGTAAATAAATTGGTTGTACTTGATATCGCACCTGTTAGTTACCCTGCTCGCCACACAAAAATATTACAAGCATTAAAAGCAGTTTCAACGCAGTCAATAGACGATAGAAAGCAAGCTGATGCAATTATGCAGCCTTATATTGAAGAGCTGGGGGTTCGACAGTTTTTACTTAAAAGCCTCGCTAAAAATGAAGAAGGTCATTTTGCATGGCGATTTAACCTAAATGTGCTTGACGAAAAATATTCGACAATCACGTCCAATGTTAATGAAAACAATTCTTGTTTATGCGATACTCTTTTCATCAAAGGTAATGATTCTGACTATATATTGCCCGAGCATCGTACTGCAATTACAGCACGCTTTAAAAACACCAAGGCTAAAATTATTCATGGCGCAGGTCATTGGCTTCATGCTCAAAAGCCTCTTGCTGTTAATAAAGCGATAAATGACTTTTTAACTGCGGTTTAAAGCAATTTTAATCGCGTGTTTTTAATTCAGCGCACTAAATATATGAATATTTATATGCTATAGTACGCGCCGTTTAATTTAAAGGTTATACGTTGATGGTCAGTCAGTTAATTAACGAATTTGATACCCTAGGGTTGTATTTTGGCTTAGCCGGTATTTTCATATTCATCGGCATGGCAATTAAAGACGTACTAAAAAGTGGCAATGTACCAAAGTTCGGACAATACATTGTTTGGGGCGTGCTCTTTTTAGGTTGTTCAGGCTTTATTGCTAAAGGGCTTATTCAAGTATTTTGGCAAGGCGCAGGTGTAGGTTAAGCATGGCGAAGTCAGAAACAGATAGAACTACACTCGATTTATTTGAATACGAAAAACGCCCAGGCAGACCTAAAACCAATCCCCTTTCTCGGGATATGCAGTTAAAGGTAAATAAACGTAATCAAATAAAAAGAGATAAAGCACGTGGTTTAAAGCGTGTTGAATTTAAAGTTTCATCGCAGTTATATCAAGCATTGAGTGATATGGCAGATGCACAAAATATTAGCCGTAGTGCGCTGATTGAAACGATTTTACAAGAAAGATTGGCTATTGATACATAAAAGGTTTTAAATCCATGGCAAGTGTAGGCATTTTTTTCGGAAGTGACACAGGTAACACAGAACACGTAGCAAAAATGATCCAAAAAGAATTGGGTAAAAAGCTAGTGGCTGTTCATGATATTGCAAAAAGCTCTAAAGAAGAGATTGCTGAATTTGATTTAATCTTATTCGGTATCCCTACTTGGTACTACGGTGAAGCTCAATGTGACTGGGATGACTTTTTTCCAGAACTTGAGGAAGTAGACTTTGAAGGTAAACTTGTTGCTATTTTTGGTTGTGGTGACCAAGAAGATTACGCTGAGTACTTTTTAGATGCAATGGGCATGATCAACGATATTGTTACTGAACGTGGCGCTATTGTTGTGGGCCATTGGCCAAGTGAAAGCTATGACTTTGAAGCGTCTAAAGGTATGGCTGATGATAAGCACTTTGTAGGTTTGGGTATCGACGAAGACCGTCAACCAGAGCTTACAGAACAACGTGTTAAAGCATGGTCTGCTCAAGTATATGAAGAAATGTGTTTAAGTGAATTAGCTGACTAATTTACTGCATATATCGCTAGCTGTTTAAATAATTATCAAACAGTTAGCGTTTTAAGCTTTAGTGGCAATATATATCAATTGTTCTTTGCACTTAACGCTTAGGCACGTTATCCTGTTTGTTGCTAATGTGTCGTGTACATCTTTGCAAGATGTCTAGTATAACCAAATAAAATTGAGACAGATTTAATGACTGATCATAACTTGGAACTTAAAAAAGCCGGTTTAAAAGTAACTTTACCGCGTATTAAAATATTAGAGATTTTACAATCTCCAGATAACCAACACATCAGTGCTGAAGATGTTTACAAAATTCTTTTGGATCTAGGTGAAGAAATTGGTCTTGCAACTGTATACCGCGTACTTAACCAATTTGATGATGCGGGTATTGTAAGCCGTCATCACTTTGAAGGCGGAAAATCAGTATTTGAACTTTCTGGAAGCACTCACCACGATCATTTAGTATGTTTGAAATGTGGCAAAGTGGTAGAGTTTGAAGATGACATGATTGAGCGTCGTCAACTAGAAATTGCTGAAGAAAATGGTATTACTCTTACAAACCATTCTTTGTATTTATACGGTGAGTGTAATGATAAAGCAGCGTGTAAAGAATTTAGCGACGCTAACAGCTAATATCGCTTTTAAAAGCAATAAAAAAACCTGCTAAGTGCAGGTTTTTTTTGTGCCTAAAAGACGATAATATTGAATATACCCAGTAAATCCTGGGTATATTTTAAGTATTACTTATTGAGTTTTAGACCATGAATCGCGAAGACCCACTGTTTGATTAAATACAACGTTCTCTGATTTAGAATCACGAGAGAAATAACCTGTACGCTCAAACTGAAAGCCCTGCTCTGCTTGTGAATTAGCAAGCGATGGTTCTAATTTAGCATTAGGTAAAACAACCAGTGACTCCGGGTTTAGCGTAGTTTCAAATTCCTCTGCAGCTGCTGGATTTGGTACGCTAAACAAGCGGTCGTATAAACGAACTTCTGCACTAATAGACTCTGGTGCTGAAACCCAATGAATAACACCTTTTACTTTACGACCATCACTTGGGTTTTTACCAAGTGTTTCGCTGTCGTAAGTACAAAAGATAGTTGTGATTTCGCCATTTTCGTCTTTTTCAACACGCTGCGCTTTAATAACATAAGCACCACGTAAGCGTACTTCTTTATCAAGTACTAAACGTTTGAATTTGTTATTCGCTTCTTCTTTAAAGTCTTCTCGTTCAATATAGATTTCACGAGTAAATGGAACATCACGACGCCCCATTTCTTCTTTATTTGGGTGATTAGCCACTGATAAAGTTTCAACTTTATCTGCATCGTAGTTTTCAATAACGATTTTAACAGGATCGAGTACAGCCATTGCACGTGGTGCATTTTCGTTTAAGTCTTCACGGATACAGGCTTCAAGCATGCCCATTTCAACCATATTCTCTTGTTTTGTTACACCAATACGCAAACAAAATTCACGGATTGAACCTGGTGTATAACCACGACGACGTAAACCTGCAATAGTAGGCATACGAGGGTCATCCCACCCTTCTACATAGTTATTTACTACTAAATCATTTAGCTTACGCTTTGACATAATAGTGTATTCAAGATTTAAGCGCGAAAACTCAATTTGCTGTGGGTGACACTCTAAACTAATGTTATCAAGTACCCAGTCGTATAAACGACGGTTATCTTGAAACTCTAATGTACATAATGAATGTGTAATACCTTCAAGCGCATCAGAAATACAGTGAGTGAAGTCATACATTGGGTAAATGCACCACTTGTCAGCTGTTTGATGATGATGAGCAAAACGTACACGGTAAATAATTGGATCGCGAAGCACCATAAATGAGCTTGCCATATCAATTTTAGCACGCAGTACACATTCACCTTCTTTGAATTCGCCAGCGCGCATTTTTTCAAATAACGCTAGGTTTTCTTCAACTGAAGTATCTCTATAAGGACTGTTTTTACCTGGCTCTTTTAATGTACCGCGGTACTGTCGTGCTTCGTCTGCAGTTAAAAAACAAACGTACGCTAAGCCTTTTTCAATAAGCTCTACTGCATAACCATATAAAGTATCAAAATAGTTAGAAGAATACTTTATGTCGCCATCCCAATTAAAGCCTAACCACTGTACATCCTCTTTAATAGAGTTAACGTAGTTAATGTCTTCTTTTTCAGGGTTTGTATCGTCAAAACGTAGGTTACATAAACCGTTGTAGTCTTTTGCGATACCAAAATTCAAACAAATTGATTTGGCATGGCCAATATGTAAAAAACCATTTGGCTCAGGTGGAAAACGTGTATGCGTTGTCGCATGTTTGCCACTTGCTAAGTCTTCATCAATTCGGGTTCTAATAAAGTTACTTGGGCGATTCTCAATTTCCGCCATAGGAGTGTGATCCTCTAAATATTACGTAATAACAAAACTAATGCATTATTACAAAAACATACACTAACATACAGCAATAGATTAAGGTTTATTTTAGATATTGATTAACTTTAATCCACTTGTTCAATTGTTTATGAATAAAATTTGTTTTAACGCAACATTTAGGTCATCAAAGCCAATTATAGTAGCTAAATAACCTACTTTATAAGGATTCTAAGATGGCGACACTTAATCAACACCGTGTATATATTCCAACTAATGCACGCGCTAACCACTATTTATTGGCTGAAATAATACCCAACGAAGCATTTTATAATAGCTTTAGCACTATAAACTGTTGCTACGAGCGTATTGCGCGTCAATTATTTGCATGTTGTGATGAGTATGAACTGCATAATGTACATTTATTAGCAAACGATAAACTACCGGTTGTACGCTTTCATGATGAGTCATATCAACTAGAAACCGACAAGCAGATGTTGTTTTTTTATAACCCTCGTTATCACGAGGCACATAAAATTTATTACTCACCAGATATAAAAAGTAAGAAAATACGTTTCTTGTTTTTAGCCACGGGTGAAGACTTACGTGCAAACTCAGCTTTGTTTCACAATAGAGTGCAAAAAGTATTAAACTTACTCCAAGAACAGTTATTTATAAATCAGCCCCAATTTAAACTTCGCGATCACCAACATCTAACTTACGATTTATTTGCTAAAGATAAGGGAAATAAAGAGAGTTATGGATATAAACTCAGAAGCCTCTACCCTCGTTATCAATCAAGGCAATGTAATATTCCTAGTGACTATACTGAAATGACTTACGCAACATTTACCATTGCGGTTTCTCGGGCCATCAAAACGCAGTTTCAAACAATGGTGAACAATAACGATGTAGAAAAGTTTTATGATTACTTTGCAGATAGTTTTAAACGCGCATGTGAACAAAACAAACTAACACACGGTGCAATGGTAGCTAATGGCGCAATACCCATCGTCCGAAACAGTAAAATAGATAAAAATGAAGGTAATGGAGAGTTACAAAAGTTGAGCTTTGATGTTGAATCAAATGAAAATCAAATTAAGTATTTTTATGAAGCAACAAAATTAGTAGAAACACTACATTTTGTTATTGTCGCAACGCAGCAGGATAAACATGAAATTGGTTATGGCCGCTTTATGAACCAAGTAGAGAAAACAATTCATGCATTATGTAACGAGCTGGCCATAAATAAGCAACGACAAGATTTGTCTGTACGCTTTTTTCAGCATATTAGTTATCCGTTCTAAATTTACCTCAATAACAAAAAGGCCCGCATAAGCGGGCCTTTTCAGAGGAAACAAGCAATTACCAGCCTGTTTTCTCTTTAAGTGCTTTACCGATTTCAGCAAGTGAACGTACAGTTTTTACGCCCGCAGCTTCTAATGCAGCAAATTTCTCATCAGCAGTACCTTTACCGCCTGCGATGATTGCGCCAGCGTGACCCATACGCTTACCTTCTGGTGCAGTAACACCAGCAATGTAAGATACTACAGGTTTAGTTACGTTAGCTTTGATGTACTCTGCAGCTTCTTCTTCTGCAGTACCACCAATTTCACCAATCATTACGATTGCTTCAGTTTGTGGATCTTTTTCGAACATTTCTAGAACGTCGATAAAGTTAGTACCTGGGATTGGATCACCACCAATACCAACACACGTAGACTGACCAAAACCAGCATCAGTAGTTTGCTTAACCGCTTCGTACGTTAAAGTACCAGAGCGAGAAACAATACCTACTTTACCAGGTTTGTGGATGTGACCAGGCATGATACCAATCTTAGTCTCACCAGGAGTAATAACACCTGGACAGTTAGGACCGATCATACGAGTACCTGTTTGATCTAGTTTAACTTTAACGTCAACCATATCAAGCGTAGGGATACCTTCAGTGATACAAACAATCAGCTCGATGCCAGCATCGATAGCTTCTAAGATTGCATCTTTACAGAAAGGAGCTGGTACGTAGATAACTGAAGCAGTTGCGCCAGTTTCTTGAACAGCATCACGAACTGTGTTGAATACAGGAAGACCAAGGTGCGTTTGACCGCCTTTACCTGGGCTTACACCACCAACCATTTGTGTACCGTACTCAAGCGCTTGCTCTGAGTGGAAAGTACCTTGGCCACCAGTGAAACCTTGACAGATAACTTTTGTATCTTTATTGATTAATACAGACATTATTTGCCCTCCGCAGCAGCAACAACTTTCTCAGCAGCGTCTGTTAGTGATTCAGCAGCAATGATATCTAGACCTGAGTTCTTAAGAACTTCACGACCTAATTCAGCATTAGTACCTTCTAAACGTACAACTACAGGTACATTTACGCCAACTTCTTTAACTGCGCCAATGATACCTTCAGCAATCATGTCACAACGTACAATACCGCCAAAGATGTTTACTAAAACAGCTTTAACATTATCGTCAGAAAGGATGATTTTGAATGCTTCAGAAACACGTTCTTTAGTCGCGCCGCCGCCAACATCTAGGAAGTTAGCCGGTTTGCCGCCGTGTAGGTTTACGATGTCCATAGTACCCATTGCTAGGCCTGCACCGTTAACCATACAACCAACATTGCCATCTAGAGCAACGTAGTTAAGCTCGAAGCTTGCTGCGTGTGCTTCACGTGCATCTTCTTGAGATGGATCGTGGAACTCACGGATTTTAGGTTGACGGTAAAGTGCATTACCATCAATACCGATTTTTCCGTCAAGACAGTGAAGGTTACCTTCGTCTGTAATTACTAACGGGTTGATCTCAAGTAGTGCGAAATCAAAATCAGTAAACATGTTACCAAGACCCATAAAGATCTTAACAAACTGCTTCATTTGTACTGGGTTAAGACCCAATTTAAAGCCTAGTTCACGTGCTTGGTAAGCTTGAGGACCCACTAATGGATCAATTTCAGCTTTGTGGATAAGCTCTGGTGTTTCTTCTGCAACAGTTTCAATTTCAACGCCGCCTTCAGTAGACGCCATGAAAACTACTTTGCGAGATGCACGGTCAACTACTGCACCTAGGTACAATTCGTTAGCAATGTCAGTACAGCTTTCAACTAAAATTTTAGCTACTGGCTGACCTTTCTCGTCTGTTTGGTAAGTAACTAGGTTTTTACCCAACCAGTTAGCTGCAAACGCTTTTACTTCGTCGATAGTTTTTACTAGCTTTACACCGCCAGCTTTACCACGTCCACCTGCGTGAACCTGAGTTTTAACAACCCACATATCACCGCCGATTTTTTCAGCAGCTGCTGCAGCTTCTTCAGGTGTATCGCAAGCGAAACCCTGAGAAACTGGTAAACCATATTCGGCAAAAAGTTGTTTTGCCTGATACTCATGCAAATTCATGATGCTTTATCCAATTTTTTATACTAAAAGAGCTGAATATTTTTTCAAATAAACAACTATCCCAAATTGCGCACCTAGTATAGATCCCAAGGCTTAACATGAAAACCCCAGTAAGACCAAAGGCGCAAAAAAAAAGCTGTGAATGTTCATTCACAGCTTACATTTCATACAACTAGATTAAACATCTAGCAATAAGCGAGTTGGATCTTCAAGTAACTCTTTAATAGTCACTAAGAAACCAACTGATTCTTTACCATCAATGATACGGTGGTCATAAGAAAGAGCTAAATACATCATAGGAAGTATTTCTACTTTACCATTTACAGCCATCGGACGGTCTTGGATTTTATGCATACCCAAAATTGAAGACTGTGGCAAGTTAATGATAGGTGTAGATAGTAATGAACCAAATACGCCGCCATTAGTAATAGTGAAATTACCACCGGTCATATCTGCAAGCGTTAGCTTACCATCACGACCTTTAAGTGCTAATTCACGAATACCCTTTTCGATTTCAGCAACAGATAGTTTGTCACAATCTTTAAGTACTGGAGTAACTAGACCACGTGGAGTAGATACTGCAATGCTGATATCAAAATAGTTATGGTAAACAATATCGTCACCATCAATTGATGCATTAACATCTGGGAAGCGTTTAAGTGCTTCAGTTACCGCTTTCACGTAGAAAGACATGAAACCTAAACGAATGCCATGACGCTTTTCAAATACTTCTTGGTACTGCTTACGAAGGCTCATGATTGGTTCCATGTTCACTTCGTTGAATGTTGTTAACATTGCAGTTGAATTTTTAGCTTCAAGAAGACGTGTAGCAATCGTTTTACGTAGGCGAGTCATAGGAACACGTTTTTGAGTACGATCGCCCATCGGTGCTGCAGGAGCAGAAGCTTCTGCTTTTTTAGCCGTTGGCGCTGGTGCTTTTAAGAACGTATCAACGTCTTCTTTAGTTACACGGCCATTTTTACCCGTGCCGTTAATTTTAGAAGCGTCTAAGCCTTTCTCAGCAATTAAACGACGAACTGATGGTGTTAACACATCTGAACTTTCGCTAGAATCTGCTGCTGGCGTTTCGTCTGCTTTTGCAGCTGGAGCCGCTGGTGCACCGCCTGCTTTAACCGAACCAATTACTTGCTCGCCTAGTACAGTATCGCCTTCGTTGTGAATGATATCACCCATGATGCCATCTTCTTGAGCTACTACTTCAAGAACAACTTTATCTGTTTCAATATCTACCAAGTTTTGGTCGCGTGTTACTGCGTCACCTGGTTGTACATGCCATGTAGCAATTGTTGCGTCTGCAACTGATTCTGGAAGTACAGGTACTTTAATGTCCACTTCTTTACCTTCTGATGCTGGTGCTGATTGCGCCGCTGGCGCGTCTTCTGATTTAGCTGGTGCTGATTCTTCTTTAGATGAACCTTCACTTGCTGGCGCTGCATCAGCATCACCAAGTAAACCCATAACTTGATCGCCAAGTACGGTTGCACCTTCTTCTTGTGATATTTCTGTAATTACACCGTCATGCTGTGCAACAACTTCTAAAACCACTTTATCTGTTTCAATGTCTACTAAGTTTTGATCGCGAGTTACTTTGTCGCCAACACTTACATGCCATGTAGCAACGGTAGCATCTGCAACCGACTCAGGAAGAACAGGAACTTTAATTTCTGTGCTCATTGCTTATCCTTTATTTTCTATAGTAAGCGCGTCGGCAACGAGCGCTTGTTGTTCTTTAGTATGTACTGACATGTAACCACACGCTGGTGATGCAGACGCTTTACGTCCTGCATATTTTAATTTAGCACCTTGTGGGATTGCATCAATAAAGTGATGTTGTGAACAATACCATGCACCTTGGTTTTGTGGCTCTTCTTGACACCATACAAAATCAGTTACGTGTTGGTAACGCTCCATAATTGTTTGCATTTCGTCATGTGGGAACGGATATAACTGCTCAACACGAACAATAGCAATATTATCTTGCTCTAGCTTACGACGCTCTTGTAATAGTTCGTAATAAACTTTACCACTACAAAATACAACGCGTTCAACTTTCTCAGGGTTAATATCATCAACTTCGTCGATCATATTATGGAAAACACCATGCGATAGCTCTTCAAGCGATGAAGTTGCAAGAGGATGACGAAGCAACGACTTAGGCGTCATAACAATCAACGGACGACGTAGTGGTCGAACTGATTGACGACGAAGCATAGCGTAAACTTGTGCAGGAGTAGATGGAACACAGACTTGCATGTTGTGATCAGCACATAGTTGTAGGAAACGCTCTAAACGAGCTGAACTATGTTCTGGACCTTGTCCTTCGTAGCCATGTGGTAACAAAATTGTAAGACCACATAAACGGCCCCATTTTTGCTCACCAGAACTTAGGAATTGGTCAAATACAACTTGTGCACCGTTGGCGAAATCACCAAACTGTGCTTCCCAAAGTACTAATGAAGTAGGCTCTGCAGTTGCATAACCGTATTCAAAAGCAACAACAGCTTCTTCAGATAAAACAGAGTCAAATACTTCAAAAGTACCTTGATCTTCGCTTAAGTGCTGTAGAGGTGTATAAGTAGCGCCGTCTGATTGACTGTGAACAACAGCATGACGATGGAAGAATGTACCACGCCCTGAATCCTGACCAGTTAAACGAATGTCAGTGCCTTCAGTTGCAATTGTTGCATAAGCAAGTGTTTCTGCCATACCCCAATCTAGAGGTTTCTCACCAGAAGCCATTAATTTACGATCATCGTAAATCTTTTTAACGCGTGACTGTGCTTTATATTGCTCTGGGTAAGAAGCGATTTTCTCACCGAGTGCTTTGAGCTCTTCAACAGGTACGCTGGCATCGTAATCAACATCCCATTCATGGCCAACATACTTTGCCCAATCTGAAGAATGCGATGTCTCTGGTTGTATTTCTGAAACAACACAGTTGCCTTCGTCTAATGCATTACGGTACTCATCAGCAAGTGCTTTTATTTCTTGTTCAGAAAAAGAGCCTTCAGCTATAAGTTGATCTGCGTATATTAAACGTGGAACTGGGTGCTTTTTAATTTTTTGGTACATAACAGGCTGAGTTGCATTAGGCTCATCAGCTTCATTGTGACCATGGCGACGGTAACATACTAAATCGATTACTACGTCACGTTTAAACTGGTTTCTGAAATCAAGTGCAATTTGAGTAACAAATGCAACTGCTTCAGGGTCATCAGAGTTAACATGGAAGATAGGTGACTGAACCATTTTAGCAATGTCAGTACAGTAATCTGTAGAGCGTACATCGTCTTGTTTTGATGTAGTAAAACCAACTTGGTTATTTACAACAATACGAATACTACCACCACAACTAAACGCGTTAGTTTGTGATAAGTTAAACGTTTCTTGTACAACACCTTGGCCTGTAACCGCAGAATCACCATGAATTGTAATTGGTAAAGCTTTAATACCAGAACTGTCACCTAAGCGATCAAGACGAGCACGTACTGAGCCCATAACAACTGGGTTTACAATTTCAAGATGAGACGGGTTAAACGCAAGCGCCATATGAACATTGCCACCTTTAGTAGCAAAGTCAGATGAATAACCCATGTGGTATTTAACATCGCCAGAACTTAATGTTTCTTTATGTTTACCAGCAAACTCATCAAATAACTCTGATGGATTTTTACCAAGTACATTTACAAGAACATTTAAACGACCACGGTGAGCCATACCAATAACAGCTTCTTGTTGGCCGCTTTCACCAGCGCGGTGAATAAGCTCTTTTAACATTGGAACTAACGCATCGCCACCTTCAAGTGAGAAACGCTTAGCACCTGGGAACTTAGCCCCTAAATATTTTTCAAGTCCGTCAGCAGCAGTTAATCCTTTTAGGATACGCAGCTTTTCGTCTTTTTCGAATTTTGGCCTAGACTGGACAGATTCTAAACGCTGTTGTAACCAACGCTTTTCCTCTGTTGATGTGATGTGCATATACTCAGCGCCAATTGAACCACAATATGTAGTTTTTAGTGCTTGGTATAGTTCACCTAAAGGCATAGTATCGCGGCCTACGGCAAACGATCCTACGTTAAACTCGCGGTCAAAATCACTTGAAGATAAGTCGTGGTACTCTAGCTCTAAATCTCGTACACGCTCTCGTTGCCAAATACCTAATGGATCTAGGTTTGCATTTTGGTGTCCACGAAAACGGAAAGCATTAATAAGTTGTAGAACTTTAACCTGTTTAAGGTCACCGCCACTACCCTCTGCTACCACTACTTCTCTATGCTTGTTTTTTGCAAGCTGTGCAAACTGCGTTCGAACTTCTGAATGTTTTACTTCAACATCCACACCATCAACTTTAGGTAATTGTTCGAACACTTCTCGCCATTCATCTGGCACAGAAGTCGCATCGTCTAAATACGCTTCATAAAGCTCTTCTACATAAGCAACGTTGCCGCCGTTTAAATGTGAAGATTCTAGCCATGCCTTCATCACACCTTCGTGCATTTATAAGCCCTTTTCTTTAGCGCAGAAATTAATAGTTATCATAACAAGATGGCTAATAATCTGTATTAGCCATCTTACGTTTACTAAGTAATCAAACCGCTCGGTTTAATAACATAGATTTGATTTGCCCAATTGCTTTAGTCGGGTTAAGACCCTTAGGACAAACGCTAACACAGTTCATGATACTGTGGCAACGGAACACACTGAACGCATCGTCTAAATCCGCTAAACGTTCTTCAGTTGCTGTATCTCGGCTATCAGCTAAGAAACGGTAAGCGTGAAGAAGGCCTGCTGGACCAATGAACTTGTCTGGATTCCACCAGAACGAAGGACACGATGTCGAACAACATGCACACAAAATACACTCATATAGCCCATCTAATTTATCACGTTCTTCAATAGATTGAAGACGCTCGCCTGCTGCAGGCTGATCATTAATTAAATAAGGTTTAACTTTTTCGTACTGAGTGTAGAACTGACTCATGTCAATAACAAGGTCACGAACCACAGGTAAGCCTGGTAATGGACGTACTACAATTTTACCTTTGCCATTTTTTTGTAGCGTAGATAAAGGAGTAATACATGCTAAACCATTTTTACCATTCATGTTAACACCATCAGATCCACACACACCTTCACGGCATGAACGACGAAAAGATAGTGTAGGATCTTGTTCTTTTAAAAGAATAAGTGCATCTAACACCATCATGTCGTGACCTTCCTCTGTTTGCAAGGTGTATTCTTGCATACGAGGAGCGTTGTCAACATCTGGATTATAACGATAAACTGAAAATTGTACTTGTGCCATCGTCTATCTCCTAGTAAACACGTGCTTTAGGTGGGAAAGCTTCACGCGTTTTAGGCGCATAGTTTACATCACGCTTACTCATTTCATCCGTTACAGGATTGAATACTGAGTGACATAACCAGTTTTCGTCATCACGATCTGGGTAGTCAAAGCGAGAATGTGCACCACGGCTTTCTGTACGGAAGTTTGCAGCTACTGCAGTTGAGTAAGCTGTTTCCATTAAGTTATCTAGTTCAAGACATTCGATACGCTGCGTATTGAAGTCTGATGATTTATCATCAAGACGAGCATGTTGCAGACGTTCACGAATTTCTTTAAGTTCTTGAAGACCTGAAGCCATTGAATCGCCTTCACGGAATACCGAGAAGTTAAGCTGCATACATTGCTGTAGGTCTTTTTTGATTTGAACTGGATCTTCACCTTGGCCAGCCGTTGAATTTTCCCAACGGTTGTAACGTGCAAGAGACGCTTCTAAATCTGACTCTGAAGCCGCTTTTGATACTTCAACATCTTTAAGGTACTTACCTAAGAAGTTACCAGCAGCACGGCCAAATACAACTAAATCTAGTAATGAGTTACCACCTAGGCGGTTTGCACCGTGTACAGATACACATGCAATCTCACCAACAGCAAATAAACCTTCAACTACTTTTTCGTTGCCTTGAGCATCGATTTGTAGTGCTTGTCCATTTACGTTAGTAGGAACACCACCCATCATATAATGACAAGTAGGAATTACTGGAATTGGCTCTTTAGCTGGATCAACGTGAGCGAAAGTTTTAGCTAAGTCACATACGCCAGGAAGACGTAGGTTAAGCGTTTCTTCACCTAAATGGTCAAGTTTCAGCTTGATATGAGGACCCCAAGGACCATCACAACCACGACCTTCACGGATTTCAGTCATCATTGAACGCGCAACAACATCACGAGACGCTAAGTCTTTTGCATTTGGTGCGTAACGTTCCATGAAGCGCTCGCCATCTTTATTTAAAAGATAACCGCCTTCACCACGACAACCTTCAGTTACTAGCGTACCAGCACCTGCAATACCCGTTGGGTGGAACTGCCACATTTCCATGTCTTGCATAGAAATACCAGCGCGTGTTGCCATACCAACACCGTCACCGGTGTTAATGTGAGCATTTGTTGTTGATGCGAATATACGACCTGCACCACCAGTGGCTAATACAACTGCTTTAGATTTGAAGAAAGTGATTTCACCTGTTTCAATCTCAATTGCTGTACACCCTACTACATCGCCATTGTCGTTTTTAACTAAGTCAAGTGCATACCACTCAGAGAATACATTTGTTTTGTTTTTAACGTTTTGTTGATATAGAAGATGAAGTAAAGCATGACCAGTACGGTCAGCTGCAGCAGCAGTACGTGCGGCTTGTTCACCACCAAAGTTTTTCGATTGACCACCGAAAGGACGTTGGTAAACACGGCCATTTTCAAAACGAGAAAATGGTAGTCCCATGTTTTCTAATTCAGTAATAGCTTCTGGGCCAGTTTGACACATGTATTCAATAGCGTCTTGGTCACCGATAAAATCGGAACCCTTAACGGTATCGTACATATGCCATTCCCAGTTGTCTTCGTGTGAATTACCAAGCGCTACTGTAATACCACCTTGAGCAGATACAGTGTGTGAGCGCGTTGGAAATACTTTAGATATTAATGCACACGTTTTGCCAGATTCTGTAATTGCTAAAGCAGCGCGCATACCAGCACCACCTGCACCAATTACTACGGCGTCAAATTCACGAACAGAATATTTCACTTAAACACCCCATAATACGATTAGACCAATAGCTACGTAAGCAACGGCCATTAGGTTTAAAACAAAACCTAATACAGCACGCAACTTCGAACACTTAACATAGTCTGTAAGAACTTGCCAAAGGCCAATGCGGGTATGAACCATAATGCAAATAAGGGTAATTAAAGTAAACCCTTTCATTGCTAGGTTAGAGAAGAGGCCTGTCCAGGCTTCGAAAGTGACTTCTGGCGTCGCTAAAAAATAGCCGATAATAAAAATCGCGTACGCGCTGATTATTAATGCCGTGGTACGTAAAGATACGAAATCTTGTACACCATCACGTTTTAGAGTTGCTTGATTTAAAACCATATCCACACCCCTGCCAATACGGCAAACACAACACCAAGAGCCATTGATACTTTAGCGCTGAGGTTACCTGATTCAAGTTCTTCCCAATGTCCCATATCCATAATCATATGACGGATGCCACCAATAAGGTGATAACCTAATACAGAAACAGTGCCCCAAGCTATAAATTTGGCAATGAATCCGTTAAACAGACCCTTGACGAATTCAAAACCTTCAGCTGAAGAGAGAGACTCAGACCAAGCCCAAATGACAAACGTTAAAGCAAAAAACAATGCAACACCGGTGACGCGGTGAAAAATTGAAGCTTTAGCCGTTGCCGGCATAGATATAGTTGTTAGATCTAGATTTACAGGTCTTTGCTTTTTCACAGTTACTTGCCCATCTTTGCTCACAGTGGAGCTCATCTACTTGTTTTTCTAAAAACCCACCAAATATTACTGATGGAACTATCAGAATAAACGTATCAAAATAGTTAAAGTTCACAAAACAGTAAATTTTAAGCTGTTAAGAATATGTTTACCCAAATACAATACGGTTTAAAACCACCGTTAGTATATATACCCATAGGACTTTTTACAATTCTTGTTTATTTAGAGATGTTTGCGAATTAGCCAATAGTATTATATTTAATTAATACCGAATATTTATTATACATATATGCATAATGTTTATAAAAATTGACTTTAACCCCCTCTTTCACGTTAAAATGCGAAGATGTGCTTAAAACAGATTTCAGAACTTTAAAATCTAAAAATCAGAATAGATATCTTAATAGGAGATACATAGCGATGGCAGATAAAAAAGCCACAGTCCATATTGATGGACTAGATCCAATCGAACTTCCAATTTATCAAGGCACTGCTGGCCAAGATGTAATCGACGTACGTACGTTAGGTTCACATGGTCACTTTACTTATGACCCAGGTTTCATGTCGACTGGTTCTTGTGAATCTGCAATCACCTATATTGATGGTGGTAAAGGTGTACTACTTCACCGTGGTTACCCAATTGAGCAATTAGCTGAAGATTCTAACTATATTGAGCTTTGCTACTTACTTTTAAATGGTGAGTTACCTTCTAAAGAACAATACGAAGTTTTTAAGAATGAAATCACTACAAGCACTATGCTTGACGAGAAAATTGCTAACTTTTTCCAAGGTTTCCGCTTTGACGCTCACCCAATGGCAATGCTTTGTGGCGTAGTGGGTGCATTATCATCTTTTTATCATGAAGACCTTGATATTACTGATGCAGAACAACGTAAAACAAGTGCAGTTAAGCTAGTTGCTAAGTTACCAACTATTGCTGCAATGGCTTATAAAACAAACATCGGCCAACCGTTTGTATACCCACGTAACGATTTAAGCTACGCAGAAAACTTCTTACACATGATGTTCTCTGTACCTGCTGAAGAATATAAAGTTAACCCTGTAACTGCTAAAGCTATGGATAAAATCTTTATGCTTCATGCAGATCATGAGCAAAATGCATCTACTTCAACAGTTCGTCTTGCTGGTTCATCAGGTGCTAACCCGTATGCATGTATTGCAGCTGGTATTGCTTCTTTATGGGGACCTGCTCACGGCGGCGCTAACGAAGCATGTTTAAACATGTTAGAAGAGATTGGCTCTGTGGACCGTATTGATGAATACGTTGCTAAAGCTAAAGACAAAGCTGACCCATTCCGCCTTATGGGCTTTGGTCACCGCGTTTACAAAAACTTCGACCCACGTGCTACAGTAATGCGTCAAACGTGTCATGAAGTTTTAGCTGAGCTAAATATCCAAGATCCACTTCTTGATATTGCTATGAAGCTTGAGCAAATTGCCCTTGAAGACCCGTACTTTGTAGAGAAGAAACTATACCCTAACGTAGATTTCTACTCTGGTATTATCTTAAAAGCGATTGGTATTCCAACAAGCATGTTCACTGTAATTTTTGCAATGGCACGTACTGTTGGTTGGATCACTCACTGGGATGAGATGCTATCTCAACCTGGTCATAAGATCAGCCGTCCTCGCCAAATGTATACTGGTTACACTCAACGTGACTACGTATCAACTGACAAACGTTAATTAGCGCTGGTTAGTTTAAAAGGCCGCATTTTGCGGCCTTTTTTATTAACAGCACTTGAGAATTATCATAAACCGATTACAATCCCTGCCTTAAAAACACTATGTAGATGAGCTATGCCTACTTTAAAGTTTGATATAAATAAAATTAGAAAAGACTTCCCGACATTAAATCAAACAATAAACGGCTGCCCGCTTGTTTATTTAGACTCAGCAGCAACCTCACAAAAGCCTCAATCAGTTATAGATACAATTACTGAGTTTTATACGTCTCAAAATGCAAATGTACACCGTGGACGCCATACACTTAGCGAACAGGCCACTTATTCTTATGAACAAGTCCGGGATAAAACTGCAAGGTTTTTTAATGTCTTAAGTAAAGAGATTGTATGGACTAAAGGTGCTACAGAAGCCATAAATTTGGTCGCTAACGGCTTAAAAAAGCGTTTAGATGAAAGTCATACCATAATAATATCTCCGCTTGAGCATCACGCAAACATAGTGCCTTGGCAACTAGTAAGCCAACAGACGGGAGCTAAATTAGTCTCTCTGCCGCTTAATAATAACGGCACGCTAAACACCCAACAATGCTGTGAATTTATAAAAGAAACAAAACCTGCCTTATTAGCGATTACACAAGCATCGAACACACTGGGTAATATCACTGATTTAAAGCCACTAATTGTAGCTGCAAAAGAGGTGAATTCGCTTGTTTTAGTCGATGGAGCCCAAGGTGCACTGCATTTAAAACCCGATTTACGTGAATTAAACTGTGACTTTTATGTTTGCTCAAGCCATAAAATGCTCGGTCCAACAGGCTTAGGTGTACTTTATGGCCAATATGAAGAGCTAAATACGCTAGATATTTACCAATCCGGCGGTGAAATGATCGATAAAGTTTACTTAACTCATAGCACTTATCGCCCTGCGCCTGCAAAATTTGAAACTGGCACACCAAATATTTCTGGAGTTTTAGGCTTTGGTGCCGCATTAGACTATTTAAATGAATTAGATCACATGCAAATACAGCAATATGAACAAGAATTGTTTAGTTACGCGGCACAAAAATTGGTAAAGGTGGATGGCATTACCATATTCAGCAACCTATCTGACAATATTGGTACACTCTGTTTTAATTTTAAAGATGAACATCCTTATGATTTGGCAACTTTACTTGACGTATATGGGGTTGCAGTCAGAAGTGGACACCATTGTACGCAACCATTAATGACACATTTAGGGCTTGATGGAACGTTAAGAGCGAGTTTTTCTTTTTATAATACCTACACAGATGTAGATATATTCATTGATTCACTTAAAAAATGTATCGCTTTATTAGATTGAACGCCAGTTTAATAGAATTAATTAGGATAACTCATGACAAATACGTTTAAAAAAGTCACAGAATCTATAAAAAATGCGACCGCTTGGCAGCAAAAATATCGTGAGATAATGCTTTTAGGAAAAACGTTACCGGCTTTAGCTGATGTTTTGAAAACTGATGATGCACTTGTACCAGGCTGTGAAAGCAAAGTATGGATGTTCGTTGAATTTGACTTAACCGAAAATACACTTGTTGTAATAGGTGACTCTGATACTCGTATAGTAAAAGGATTATTAGCCATTATTTTAGCGCTTTACAACGGGCTTACACCAGAACAGGTAGTGAATAAAAATGCGTATGAAGAATTTGAAAAGCTCGGCCTTATAAGCCACTTAAGCGCATCACGTGGTAATGGTATTAAAGCCATGGTTGATAAGATACAAACCATGGCACAACACAAGCTTAGTTAACGAAAACTAAGCTTGTGAGCGTTGTTTTTTATCTAGATATTTACGCACCGCTTTTGCAGCAACAAAAAAACCAAAGCTTCCTGTGATCATAGTCACAGAGCCAAAACCATTATTACAGTCCATATTCATTGTGCCATCAGCACTTTGCTTAGCATGACATACGCTGCCATCGCTTCCTGGGTAAACCAATTGCTCTGTTGAGTAAACACAATCAATATTAAACTTACGTTTAGGATTATTACTAAAATTATATTGCTTGCGCAAAATATAGCGCACCTTTGCAAGTAATGGGTCTTGCGTAGTTTTAGCTACATCACCAAAAGTTATTTGGCTAGGATCTGTTTGCCCGCCAGCACCACCAGTTGTAATTATAGGTAGTTTATTACGTTTACAGTGAGCAATTAATGCTGCTTTTTCTTTAACTGCATCAATACAATCAATTACATAATCAAAACCTTGAATATGCTCTTGAATATTATCAAGCGTAATAAAGTCATCTATTACACTAATTTGGCATTCTGGGTTAATAAGCTCGCAGCGCGCTTTCATTGCATCGACTTTAGCTTGACCAATAGTGCCCGTTAACGCATGAATTTGCCTATTTACGTTAGTGGCGCAAATATCATCCAAATCTATAAGTGTTATTTTACCAACACCAGTACGCGCAAGTGCTTCTGCTGTCCAGCTTCCTACACCACCAATACCTACTACACAAAAATGTGCTTCTTGAAGCCAATCAAACTGTTGATGACCATATAAACGTTTAATACCACCAAAACGTATATCTGTAACTTTTTCGCTCATTTACCAATCCAGTTGCCATGGCGATTGCCATGCTTGAAAATCTTGATGTTTAATTAACGCCAAATACTCATCACCACTATCGGGTAATAAAGTTAGCTGTATTTGTTCACCTTGCCATAAAAAGCTTAACGCATATGCATGTAAATAGGTACGATTAGAAGGCGCGCCTGAATACATTGCATCGCCTAAAATAGCTGCGCCCACACTTTTTAGTGCCACTCTTAGTTGATGTGTTTTGCCAGAGTAAGGTTTTAAAATATACCCTCTAAATCCTGGCTTATAACTCAGAGAATAGAATCGGGTGATTGCAGGGTTAAGTGTACTCGTTAGTAACTTAAACGAGCCACGGCGAGACTTAGCCATATCGCCTTTTATCCACCCCTGCTTCTTTTTTGGTTTAGCATCACTAATCGCTAAATAAAATTTAGCAATCGCATGCTCAGTAAACATAACAGTAAAGGCGGCTGCAGCGGCTTTGTTTCTTGCTAAAATAATAAGCCCTGATGTCACTTTATCTAAACGATGAACGGCATAAAGCTTTTGCGATAATTGTTGTTCGGCTAAAACAACAAAGCCGGGTCCCTCTTCAGAATGAAAATTAAGACCCGCTGGCTTTTCTAAAATATAAAAGTCGTTATGTGTATAAACAACTTTTATTATCTTACTTACTTGCTCACTCACACGTTTTTACTTTTAATATGCGCTATCACTTTAGCTAAGTCATCAGGCGTATCTACACCTGCATGAGGGGCTATTTGAGCTTGTTCTATTTTAATTTTATAACCGTGATACAAAACACGTAACTGCTCAAGTGATTCAAGTAATTCTAATGGTGATACACTCAGCTCTATGTATTGTTTAATAAAACCCGCTCTGTACGCATAAATACCTACATGGCGTTGAAACGGGGCTAAATTAAGGGCAGTGCTATCACCCATCATCGTATTTCTATCAAACGGTATACTTGCACGAGAGAAATACAGGGCATTTTTATTTATATCGCTAACCACTTTAACGGCATTAGGATTAAATACTTCATCACGTTCTTCAATAGCAACACTTAACGTTGCCATTGGTGCTGTTGAATCACTTAATAGTGCAGCAACTTGAGATACGTTTTCTGGTGCAAGTAATGGCTCATCGCCTTGTACATTAACCACAATTTTATTGCTATCAAGTTTAAGCAAATCAACCACTTCAGCTAATCGTTCAGTACCCGACTGGTGATCTTCACGCGTCATTACTACATCATTAGTAAACATACTTACTGCATCAAATACTTTTTGATGATCGGTTGCTATAACTACTTTACTAGCACCTGATAAACATGCTTTTTCGTAAACGTGTTGAACCATTGGCTTGCCACAAATATCAGCAAGCGGTTTACCTGGTAGTCGGGTCGATGCAAAACGAGCAGGAATTACAACTACGAATTCCACTTTTCAACCTCTTCTAAAGATAACTCACGTGCTTCATTTTCAAGTAATACTGGAATATCATCTTGAACAGGATAAGCAAGCTTAGCTGCTGTGCTAATTAGTTCGTTGTTGTCTCTATCAAAGCGTAATTTTCCCTTGCAAACAGGGCACGCAATTATCTCGAGTAATTTTGTATCAAAGGCCATTGAGTATTCCTTTTTCTTTTAATATTGAATTTAATTTGTTTATTACGCTATCGGTAGGTTGTGCATCTACTGGTAAATAATACCAATTAGGCTTTGCAAAGGGCTTACATTTAACGGCATCTTTTTCGGTCATTATAATGCAATCATCACCAAATTGGGCAAAATCATCTACTGTATAAGCATAATGATCTCTAAAATGATGAGTCGATAATAACGTAATATCTTGTGCTTCTAATGAGTTTTCAAACCGTTTAGGGTTCCCAATTGCACTTATTGCATGTGCTTCACTTACGTTACTTTTTGCATAGTCGCTTGAGTTAACTAAGCGAAGATTACTTACTTGTAATGTGTAGCTATTATTAGCCTCACCACCATTTTCAATTACTATATCGACAATTTGCAAACGTTTAGTTGTTTCACGAAGTGGCCCTGCTGGCATAACAAAGCCATTACCAAAACGACGCTCACTATCAACAATACAACACTCAATGCTACGAGGCATTTTATAATGCTGCATTCCATCATCAGAAATAATAACATCGAGTGTATAATTATTTTCTAATAAATCGATATTGTGCTGTCTATTAGGCCCAACCGCTATTGGGCACTTTAAACGATGGTATAAAAGTACGGGCTCATCTCCAGCCTGCTGAGCATCTACAAGCTCAGTAACTAACAGTGGGTAATTTTCTGATTGCCCGCCATATCCTCTACTAATAATTCCTACTGATAAACCTTGTTGTGTTAAATGACCATACAGCCACAAAACAAAAGGCGTTTTACCATTACCGCCAACACTTATATTGCCAACTACAATTACAGGCGTTTTGCACTCAAAAGGTTTAAGTATTTTAGCGCTGTATAAGTATTTTCGAAATGACGATACAACCCAAAACAAAGCACTTAATGGTAATAACAGTAAAGTAATTAGACCAAATGGTTTATACCAGCTTTGTTCTATTTTACTCACGCCTGATCACCAAACTGCATTTTGCAAAGGGCTGAATAAGTACCGTCATTTGCTAATAAGCTATTGTGATCGCCACTTTCAATTACACGACCGTTATCAATAACATAGATTCGGTCACTGTTTTCGATAGTAGATAAGCGATGCGCAATAACAATTGAGGTTTTATCTTTCATTAGCGTTTCTAATGCTTGCTGAATAAGCTTTTCTGATTCGGTATCAAGTGCTGATGTAGCCTCGTCTAAAATCAAAATAGGTGCGTCTTTTAATATTGCACGTGCTATCGCTATACGCTGGCGTTGACCGCCGGAGAGCATTACACCATTTTCACCTACCATGGTGTTTAATTGCTCTGGCAGGTCTTTAACAAACTCCCAAACATGCGCCTGTTTAGCAACTTGCTCTAATTCTTCCTCAGACACATCATGCTTTATGCCATAACAAATATTGTTAGCAATCGTATCGTTAAATAACACGACTTGTTGAGACACTAAAGCAAATTGGCGACGCAAATCTGTTAATTTATAATCCTGCAGGGCTATACCATCAAGTAATATTTCACTCGGTAACTCTAAGTCATAGTAGCGTGGTAATAAATTAGAAATTGTTGATTTACCCGAGCCTGAGCGCCCAACTAAGGCAATACTTTCACCCGCTTTAATCGTTAGCGACAAATCGTTTAATACGGCTTCATCTTTTGTTGGGTACTTAAAGGTTACATTTTTAACTTCAATTACCCCTTTAACTTTATCGACTGAAACGGTGCCAGTATCTTTTTCCATTTCTTCATCTAAAACTAAAAATATACTTTGAGCTGCAGAGATACCACGCTGCATATCGCTATTAACATTGGCGAGTTGTTTTAGCGGTCGCAATAGCATCATCATTGAGGCAATCAATGCCATGAAGTCACCTGAGGTAATCGTATCAATCATTGATGGAAGAGATACAGCCCATAAAATAACAGCCATAGCACTTGCTGCTAATATTTGAATAATTGATACACTTAAAGCCTTTGTCGCATCCATTTTAATGCGCTGCTGGCGGTTATGATTATTAATCTTTGAGAAATGGTTTATTTCTTGGTCTTGTCCGCCAAATCCATGAATAACTTTATGTCCGCTAAGCATTTGTTCAGAGCTACGTGTAACCTGCCCCATAGCTGATTGGATACTTTTAGAAATATGGCGAAAACGTTTCGATACAACCGCTACAATAATAGCAACGAGAGGGATGATGACTAGAAATATAAGTGAGAGCTTCCAACTGGTATAAAACATTACACCAAGTAAAAAGACAACAAAGGCTCCTTCACGTACAACAATAAGTAACGCTTTAGTAATTGCTTGTTGAACTTGCTCTGTGTCAAAAGTGATTTTTGAAATTAAATCGCCTGTTGAGTTTTTGTCATGAAAAGAAACGGGTAAATGCAATATGTGCTCAAATAACTCTTGGCGTAAAGAGCGTACAACTTGAGAGCCCACATAACTTAAACAGTACGAAGACATAAAGTTAAAAACACCACGCCCTAGTACTAACGCGATAACTACAAAAGGAGCGTACTTTAAAACTTCTGTATTTCGCTGGTTTAAACCTTGATCAATAAACGGCTTCATTAATTGAATGAATAAAGCATCCATTGCTGAATAGCCTATCATCCCAACAATTGCGATAAAAGCGACGCTTTTGTATGCGCCAACATACGAGACAAGACGTTTATAAATTTGTGCAGTACTTTGATCCATAACACTCTCTAAATACAGTAACTCCCTGTATTGTATCCTTCGATGAGATAAAACTAAACGTCAATCTTTGATAAACCAATAACTTTCCTGCCCTCTTGCTGTTTCTATGACCAAATTGTTTGAGTAGAATTTAATACTAATTTGTCCTTCAACGCCTGTTGTAAATTGCTCGGCGCTTATTGCTTTGTAACGCTCGACGACAACGGGCTTGGGAAATTCCCACTGTCCTTTATAAGCACTTGAATGAATCACAACTTTAGGAGCTACATCACTAATAAAATTAACACTTGAGGATGTATCACTGCCATGATGCGGGCTTAACATGACTGTACTTTTCAACGGTGTATTATTCGCTAATAAGGAGGCTTCACGAGATTTTGATATATCACCTGTAAATAACACACTATAAGTATTACTCGATACTCTAACAACGCATGAATCGTCGTTTTCATTCCCATACCCTCTAGTGCTAAAGCTTTCTACTCTTAAACCGACAAAATCAACACTTTGGACTTCACACACACTAAGTGTATTTTCAGGGTGAAATTGCTTTAATGTTTCCCCAAATCCAGCTTCAATAAAATGCTGTATTCCTCCAGCGTGATCGCTGTCTTCATGACTTAGAATCGCTGTTTTTACTGTGAAATTATTTGCTTTTATATAAGGCAATAAGATACTTCGCGTACGACTAAAACGATTAAAATAACTTGGACCAAAATCATAGATAAGCACTTGGTTATCTTTTTCAATTAATGCCATGAGACCATGCCCAACATCAAACACATGAAGTTGCCAGTTAGGCTTTTCTTTTAGAAGATTATTCAATAAAAGTACTGTTAAAGGAATGAAACAGAGCAATTTATAGGGGAGGAAGTAAATCATCAACATAGTAATATAGGTAAAAATGACGAATATTAACTCGATTCTTCCTGTTGTCAGCCATCTTAACGACTCGGGTATTTCATAAAGTAATTTAAATAACGCATATAACCCTGTATCAAACAAATGTATTAAATTACCTATATCTATAAAAGTACTCAGTAATGTAAAAACAATCAAAAATGGTAAAATAATGATGGAAAGAAACGGTATCGCAATTAAGTTAATCACTAGTCCCGCAATACTTACGCCATTAAAAAAATAAAGTGAAAGTGGTAATAAACCGATAAACAATGCTACTTGAATAACAAATAACGCAATAATTTTGTTTTTGATTCGTGTATTTAATATTGGTAATTTATTAATAACAGTAAAAATTATAGCGACCGCTAAAAATGAAAAATACAGACCTGGATTAAGTAAATTAAATGGGTTAACAGTAAGCACTATAACCAAGGCAAATAAAATACTACGCCAACGCAGCGGCTGTTTAGCAAGAAAATAAAGTAACAAATAACAACCCAGCATAATTAGCGCTCGCGTTGCTGATACTAAAAAGTCACTTAAATATACGTAAACTAATGCAGCTATAAAACCGAACGAACTGTAGTAAAGTGTAAGGTTAAATGATTGACCAATTGAAAAGTTTATTTTCGTACAGATAAATCGAATGAATAAATAACCAAAGCTAAAAATCAAACCAATATGTAAACCCGATATAGCCAGTAAATGACTTAACCCAAGTGATTGCATTAATTGTTTATCTGTATAGCTCATTAACGATTTATCACCACTGAGTAATGCATAATAGAGCCACTGCAATCTTGTATTTGTATAGGTATTTTTAATGAAGTTTTGATAATCTAGTACGATGCTTTGTTTATCGCTGTGTATTATATTAAGCTCTTTATTGAGAACTTTGCCTTTAAATAATATTCTATTTATAAATGCATAACGTTCAGTATCAAACACATTAAAATTTTTATTACTGCGAAAATATTTTAAATGGATTAATGCAGAGAATTCATCCCCGACTGTAAAAGGCTGTGCAGAATTAACACTGAGCATTGCTTTGGGTGCTCTAAAATTCGAAAAGCTACTCCCATCTAATGCCACTATTTTGGCTTTGATATACTGTGGTTTTTTATCAGAAATAATCTCTTCAACAACTAATGTAGAATCAAGTGCATACTTTTCGTTCGGTTTTGGTATTTCAAAACTATAAAAAAGGTAAAAATGCATACCAACAAAGCAAATTGCACAAATAAAGCCTAACAATACGTTTAAAAACGGCTTAAAATAAGCGCTCACTATTACAATGAAAATTGTGAAGACTGTAAATTCGAGAGTTTGATAATAAAACACGGTTGCTACACAGCCAATTACAAACCCAAGACTTATCCACACTGATGTAAATGGTTGCTTTAAATGGCTAAAAAAACGATCCAAAGATTTTTACCTGATCCAAATAAAATTAGACATCATAAATCACTAAAAATATTTGGACGACTTTTGCAAGACGCAAATCTTTGGCATTTAAATAGACGTTCAGCTCGAGGGGCCTTCGCGGTCGGGTTATTTTTTGCTTTCATCCCTGTTCCTTTTCAAATGGTTTTAGCCGCAGCAGGTGCTATATTATTTAGGGTTAATTTACCCATATCAGTTGCTTTAGTATGGCTTACGAATCCATTAACCATGCCACCTATCTTTTATGGCTCATACTTAGTGGGTACGTTAATACTTAATCAGCCAGAACAACACTTTGTATTTGAAGCAAGTTGGTCTTGGTTTTTAGAAAGTATAGAAACAATTGGTCCTGCATTTTTATTAGGTTCATTAGTATGTGCTTCTATTGCATCAATTATAGGATATTTTGGTATCGATATTATTTGGCGCCGCTCTGTGAAAAAAGCATGGTTATCACGAAATAATTAGTGGCGTTAAAGCTAAAGAATCGCTGCAATCCTAATCTAATAAAATATTATAGACGAAAAAAAACCAACTTTATCAAGTTGGTTTTTTTATAATCAATAAACTTTAAAAGCGAAATACACGCCTTAAGCCAACCAGTGGTAATAACAATAATGTATACCAAGGGAAGCTAGCAGAGTTACGCTCATAAACTTCAGCTTCTACTGGAGCACAGCTTTCTACTTCACCATTTGCAATGGGCGTTAGTTTAACTGCTATTGCAATACTCTCATATTCAATTTCACCATTAATATCAGTTACTACACCGCCTAATGAATCTAGCTTTTCAACTGTTTTAGTCGCAGTACCAAATATTTCATTATTTTCGTTGATAGCAGTCGCTTCAACCATAGTATAAGCGTAATCAGTTTCACCGTCGGTGTCATAACAAGGCAGTAAATCGTTTAGATTAGTGATTTTGTCTTCACCAATTTTGTAAATAAAGGCCTCTTTGAGTCGCGAGCTATCAGAAACACCCACTTCCCCTTCACCTACAATATAACCTTGGTTGTTTATATCGTTACCGTAAGAACTTGAGCTTGAAAAGTAATCAGTAGGGAAAACCGTACTACCCGTTGCTATATCATGGTAAAAGAATTTATTACGAAGAGTGCCTTCAATACGCTTAGTTGCATAACCTGTAATTACATCGTTATCATTAATAGCAATTGATTTACCAGACTGCCAGTCATCTTCTTGATTAATAAAATCAACAACCGCACCGTCTTTAAAATAAACTGGCATTGTAAGAATTGTATCGTCATTTTTGTAATAACGTGTATTCGATGATCCTACAATTGTCCCGTTGTTGTTCACTGCTAAAGCAGTACTTGTAAATGCATCATCTTCCGCTTCACCTTCGTCAGGTGTCAGTGCCATACCAAGCTCTTCAACAGACGTGATATTAAGTGATTCATCAAGTTCCCATTTAACAGCGCGCTTATTAAATAAGCCTCGTGTAATATTTGTATTTAACAAGTTGATACATACTGACGTAGGTTCGTCTTCATTATCACAGTTATCATCAATATTATCTTGTCTGTCATCTGGAATGCTTGTAGACATGTTACCTACAACGGTATAACCACTGTTAGTTTTAATAATATCGTTGGCACGACTTGTACCACCGTATTCATTAAACTCAGGCTCTAACTCAACACTTACACTGCCATCAGCGCTTATTACAATCCCACGCTCTATAAATTCATGAGTAAACCATGTTTCTGCATCATCTTCACCATCAGGTGTAAAAGATACTTTATCGTATGGAGCGCTTCCCCAACCGACTGTAACACCATCTTCAGTTACAGCATTAAAAAGGTTAGTAGTTGAACGTGTTAGTCCGTCATAATCAACAGATGCAATATCAAATAATGGTTGCTCAGTTATTTGTGTATCATTATATTTTATGCCTACTAATGAGCTTAATTTTTGATATTCAAAATTTGTAGAAATTGAAGATAAAAAACTAACCATGAAAGTGTGTGCATCAGCATTAGTAAGTACCGCATCATTATTTTCAATGTCATCAAGTGTGAAGGTAATCTCTTTATCACTTAATTCAAATGCTGCCTCTGTATTGTCATAGCTATTTTCAATAAGGTTTTCAGTAAAATCTATATAGCTTGTATCAATAGGTAAATTGTATAAACCATTTGCGAAACCAATAATATGCCCGCTTTCGCTTACATCTGTTACATAAGAATATTTAGCGTCTTCAAGAGTCCCTAATTCACTTAACTGGTACGTCGCACTTGTTGCTGAAGTGCTTAATGTCGCTAAAATACTGGCAGCGAGTAATTTATATTTCATTTTAATCCTTACTACTGATTCTGTAATTCTTCAAGTTCTTCCCATCGCTCAAGGGCAGCTTCAAGGTAAGACTCAAGTTGTGCTAAATGGTTCAATGCTTTAGTTGTTACATCACTCTCTTGTTTAAAAAAGTTAGCGTCACTCACTACAGCTTGTTGAGCTTCAATTTCAGCTTCTAGTTTTTCCATTTTATTCGGTAGTTGCTCTAATTCAAGTTTTAATTTGTAAGAGAGTTTATTTGTCTTAGCTGCTGGTTTTGCAGCTGGAGCGGCTACTTTTTCAACTTTTTTTACTGGTTGTTGCTGAATTTTTTTTTCTTGTTCAGCTAAGTAACCTACATAAGCTTCATAGTCGCTATAACCACCGACGATATCTGTTACTTTACCATTGCCTTCAAATGCCCATACACTAGAACATGTATTATCAATAAATTCTCGGTCATGGCTTACAATCAGCACTGTACCTTGATATTGATTAATAATGTCCTCTAGTAACTCTAACGTTTCAATGTCCAAGTCATTCGTTGGCTCATCGAGAACAAGTATATTAGATGGTTTTAAAAACAGTTTAGCTAATAACAGTCTATTTTTTTCACCACCAGAGAGTGCTTTAACCGGGGTTCGAGCGCGGGCTGGAGGGAATAAAAAGTCTTGCAGGTAACCTAAAACATGACGTGAACGACCGCCCATCATCACTTCTTGTTTACCTTCGGCAACGTTATCTTGAACAGTTGCTTCTTCGTCAAGTTTTTCACGGTATTGGTCAAAGTAAGCAAACTCTAAATTAACACCTTGCTTAGTAATACCACTATCTGGTTCTAAATCACCAAACATTAGTTTTAATAGTGTTGTTTTACCAATACCATTTGGGCCTACTAAGCCAATTCTGTCGCCACGCATTACAAGTGTCGAAAAATCATCAGCAATAACTTTGTCTTTAAATGCATGGCAAAGGTTCTTAGCTTCAAATACCAACTTACCTGAGCGATCAGCTGTTTCAATATTAAAGTCAGTTTTTCCAACTTGATCAACACGTTGCTTGCGCTCATTACGTAGCTGTTTTAGCTCTCGAACACGCCCTTCGTTACGCGTTCTTCGCGCTTTAACACCCTGGCGAATCCACGTTTCTTCTTCAGCTAAACGCTTATCAAACAATGCATTTTGCGCTTCTTCTACTTTTAAATCATGCGCTTTTTGCTCTAGATAAGTCGCGTAATCACCTGGGTAGGAAATAAGTTTACCGCGATCTAAATCTAAAATACGCGTAGCGACAGCGCGAATAAACGCACGGTCATGCGATATAAATACAATGCCGCCTTTAAATTCTTTTAAAAACTGTTCAAGCCACATTACACTTGCCATATCTAAATGGTTTGTTGGCTCATCTAGTAATAATAAGTCAGGCTCACTTACAAGTGCACGCGCAAGTGCTACTTTACGTAACCAGCCACCAGAAAGAGACTCAAGCTTAGCCTCTGGTGTTAATTCTAATTGTGTCAAAACTAATTGAATTCGGCTATCAAAACGCCAACCATCAGCGGCTTCAAGTTGGTTTGATAAACGTTCAAGTTTATTTAATAACTTATCAGTACATTGTGTTTGCAGTTCGTTGCTAACATGATGAAAATCAATGAGTAGGTTAGCGATTTCTGGCATACCCTGTGCGACGTAATCAAATACAGTTCCGCTTGCACCTTTTGGTGGATCTTGCTCTAAACGAGAAATTCGAATACCACCAAGCTGATTTATTTCACCATCATCTAAAACAACTTGTCCATCGAGTACTTTTAATAACGTTGACTTACCCGCGCCATTTCGACCAACTACACACACTCTTTCGCCACTTTCTATAACAGCGTCTGCTTTGTTAAGCAAAGCATGTGTACCAAAAGCAAGTTGTGCTTTTAAAATTCTTATTAAATCCATAGTTCTTATTTGCTCTTATTCTGCTTGTGCTAAAAATTTGCGCACAGAGTGTAAAGTAAAAGGCCAATATAATTTCTCGCCTTTTTCACTTTTTAATACAGGAATAGTAATTTGATACTCAGCAATAAGCTGCTCATCAGTCATAATATCGATTAGTAATAACTCACTGTTGTCATTTAGTACATCAGTGATAAGTTGCTCAGCCTGTTCGCACAAGTGGCAACCATCAGTATGATATAAAATCCATTTAGCCATGCGTAATTAGCCAGCTATTATGGATTTTTTTATTACGTTTGAAGTCTGGTGATAGCGTTTTATCTGAGATATTAACGGCTTTTAAACCTAAACCAATCAGGCCAACTTCATCCATTACAAAACCACGTTTGTTATTAGAGAAAATCAAAGTACCTGATGGACTTAAGATCTTTTTAACCCACGTTAATAATTTAATGTGATCACTTTGCACATCAAACGCGTCTTTCATACGTTTTGAGTTTGAGAACGTTGGAGGGTCTAAAAATATCAAATCATATTGTGCTGTCGCATGCTCTAACCATTTTAAACAATCTGCTTGTTCAAAACGGTAACGTGTATTACTGATATTGTTTAAATCGAAGTTATCTTGGCCCCATTTTAAATAGGTTTTAGATAAATCAACTGTTGTAATTGCTTTAGCGCCACCAAGTGCAGCATGCACAGAGGCAGTACCTGTGTATGCAAACAAGTTTAAAAAGCGCTTATCTTTCGCATTTTCTTGAATATAACGACGCATTAAACGGTGATCTAAAAACAAACCTGTGTCTAAGTAGTCAAATAAATTAACTTTAAACTTAGCACCAAACTCTTCAACTACCATAGTGCGGTTTTGTTTAGACATGGCCGTATACTGCTCTTCGCCCTTTTGCTTTTTACGCACTTTTACAGCAATATTTTCAGGTGAGATATCAAGTTGTTGCGAAGTCAATGTTATTACGTCTTGCAGGCGTTTTTCTGATGTTTTTTCATCAATTTCTTTAGGCGCTGCATATTCAAAAATAACCGCAGAATCACCGTAAATATCTACAGCAACATTGTACTCAGGGATATCCGCTTCATAAACACGATAAGCGTCTACTTTATTTTGTTTAAGCCAGTTTTTTAAGCCTTGCTTATTCTTTTTCAATCTATTTGCGAATGACGTAGAGCCCTCAAAATTAAGCGCTTTTTTATCATCGGTAGTCAAACTTACTTGCTTATCATCTAATTGATATAAGTTAAGTTCAACATCAAGTGGGCCATTTTTAAACTTATAACGCTTAAGGCGCACAAGTTTTAAAAGTTTAAATAAGCTCTCGTCCATACCTAGTAAGGCAAGTTTCCAATGATTAAAGTGCTTTTTAAAGCCAACACCTAAATTACGGTGTAAATCAACAAGCTCAGCCATAGAACCAATACGTTCACCATAAGGTAAGTTTGAAATTACAACACCCGGTAATTTTGCAACAGCAGTAAGTTTAGTTGCGTCGCTTTGCTTAAACTTAATAACATCATCAAGCTCAGCACGTTTGGCATTATCAATCGCTTTATTTAAAACTTGTTCATCGTAATCGTGGCCAATTAACCACAATTTAGGATCGGTAATGTTAGCAAGTAACTCTTCTTTAAGTTCTTTAAATTTAGCGGCTCTAAAACTAGGTAAACGCTCAAAAGCAAAGCCTTCACGAAATAATCCCGGTGCTTCGTTTCGTGCCATCCCAGCCGCTTCGATTAAAATAGTACCCGCACCACAACATGGATCGAATAAAGGTTGTTTTACATTATCAAGCCAACCACTTCGTTTAATTAATGCAGCAGCTAAATGTTCTTTAATTGGTGCTTTACCTTGACCTTGACGGTAACCACGTTCAGACAAACGAGGGCCCGAATAATCTATATACATAGAAACGCCGTAACGATTTAATCGTGCAACAACACGCACATTTGCATCTTGCTTATCAACGTTAGGACGCTGCTCGTATAAATCATTAAAGTAGTCAACAATCGCATCTTTTATTACAAGACCCGAAAATTGTGTGTTTTTTAATGAGTCATTGGTACCGTTGAAGTCGACAGCGAATGTTTGAGTTGGTCCAAACCACTCTTGCCAAGGTTGCGAGCGAGCAAAATTATACAGGCTATTCTTGTCATCTACGCCTTCTTTTTCTTCAATAAGCATAAGCACACGCGTTGCAAAACGACTTGATAAACAAACCTTTTGCGCCAGTAATGAGTCAGCCTCAAAACGAACAGAACCAACAGTTTGCTTAGACACAGTTGCGCCAAGTTCTGTTAGTTCATCAACCAATAAATTTTCGATTCCGATAGAAGTAAGTGCGATAAATTGCAAAGTAATAACCCTTAATAGCTAATTGCGCAGGATTATAACATAGGTTGGGCGACAAACACGCCATAAAGACACGCTTAAGACTTAAATTTGGTTAGGCGGTTTGATTTTGATATTGCTGATTTAGGATGGGGTGGACTCGATTATTCAAAATACGGATTACTTCAAATTGTGCTAAAGATAAATTTTCGTCTAATTTAAAGGTTGCGCTTAAATTTAAGCAAATAGATGCATCAGGGCAATGCTCTACAATTAAAAAATCGCCAGTCTGCGATTTAGATATTAATTTTACTATTGCTTCTACACTTGGCTCTGTTCCAGTGTACTCTTCAAAAAACCAGCTTTTTGATAAAACGGGTTTTAAGTGATACTTAACGGCGGTTGCATTTAGCGATATTTGACAAATTTGAGCAGCAGACCACAATTCAAACCCATCTAAATAGTTATAAACTTGTTCATAAAATGCAGCATCTTCTAAACTAAAACGTGGATTTTTAAAAACAGAATCGGTGAGTTGTCTTAACTTATAGGGCGTACATAATTGCATGTCGTCATTTAAATCAAGTAACAAACGATTTTTATTAGGACAAGTAATCCACTGCCATTGCTTTGATGCTTGTAACATTTACTCCTCCTTGGGTATGTTGAATAATTATTGCTCACAGTATAACCGCTTTTGACCACTTTTAAAATGCTTGCTTAGAACATTTATCGAACGATCAAAAGCTTAGATAACTGATCCTTATAAGCCGTTAACGATCGACTTTACCAATTGTGGACCTTTGTAGATGAACCCAGTATAAACCTGGACTAAATTTGCGCCTGCATCGAACTTTTCTTTTGCTGATTGCGCATCATCTATTCCGCCTACTCCGATGATTGGTAACTTACCTTGTGTTAAGCGTTTCAATTCACTCACTACCTCTGTAGAACGCATTCTAACTGGGTGACCTGATAAACCGCCGGCTTCTTCTGCATATAGCTGGCCCATAACTGCAGCTCGCTCAAGCGTGGTGTTGGTGGCAATTACACCATCGATTTTATTATTTAAAAGTGACTCACTTACTTGCTCTATTTGAATTTGATCTAGATCCGGTGCAATTTTTACAAGCATAGGCACTTGTTTATTGTGCTTTGCAACTAAATCTAGCTGTTCGTTTTTAAGACTTTGCAGTAAATCATCAAGTGTAGCGCCATATTGCAAATCACGTAAGCCAGGTGTATTTGGTGATGAAATATTTACCGTAATATATGAGGCATGTTCAAATACTTTACGCATACAATGAATATAGTCATCTTTACCTTGTTCATTTGGCGTATCTTTATTTTTACCAATATTAATACCGAGTATGCCGCTGTATTTTGCTGCTTTTACATTTGCAACTAAGTTATCAACGCCTTTATTATTAAAACCCATACGGTTAATAATAGCGTTTGATTCTGGCAACCTAAAAATACGAGGTTTATCATTACCAGCTTGAGCACGCGGCGTAATAGTGCCAACTTCAATAAAACCAAAGCCCATTTGGCTGAATGCATCAATACATTCCGCATTTTTATCAAGGCCAGCTGCTAGCCCTACAGGGTTTTTAAATTTCAGACCCAAAAAATCGACTGGCTTATCAGAAATATTTTGCGACCAAGCTAAATTTAAAGGTGTATTGGTAAAACGACGAAGATTATTAAGTGCAAACTCATGCGCCCACTCCGCATCACGGGTAAACATAAAACGGCGAGCTAAATCATAAAACATCAATATAATCCTCTTTTTAAATTTTAGACAAAAAAATACCTCAGACAAGGCTGAGGTATTGTATAACAATTTTAACAATCAGTTATTTATTTACTAAACAATTAACTGGTTAAAGCTAAATTATTTTCCTGATGTATCACAATTGTGGCTTAACAACATAAGTTCACGAAGTGCGACCGAGAACTTAGCAAAGTCGTGGCTTTGTGATGTTTTAAACTCAGCCAGCATTTGTTTCCAGCGTTGAAGTAATAAATCTTGGCTATCCATCCACTCGTCTATTTGACTATCAACATCGCTCTCATCACCTTCAAAGCTATTTAATACAACTTCAGATAACGTACGTTGCTGCCAATCAAGCTCTTCTCGATAAGACGAGCGAGCAAGTGCTTGCCAATGATTTGCTACTGGTTGCTTAGTTATTTGCTCTAAGAACCAATGCAGACCCATTCTTGCACCTAGTTTAAAGTAAGTATTGGACACCATCGAAATACTCTTACCTGAACTATTCGCAACTTCTGCTAAATCCATCACAGAGAATAAGCTTGATAAAGAAACAATACGATTAGCTATATCTGTTGGAACGCCCGCGTCAATTAACTTATTGGCCTCAATTACAATACGATCATTTTCTTTTACAATCATATACGTATTTAAGTTATCGCTTAAATCTTTAAAGGTTGGCGCAAAGAATTCAATTCCTTGTTCAATAGTTTGTGACTTATTACGGTGACGTAAGAACCAACGCGTTGCACGGCGCACAGTACGACGAAGTTGGTAAAGCATTTCAGTTTGAACTGCTGCTGGTATTTTATTATCAAGTGCACTAATAGAAGACCATGTTTCACGCATTTCAAATATTTCGCTAGCAATTGAGTAACACATTGCTATCTCAGCTTCATTAGCACCAGTTTCTTCATGCATACGTACCATGAAGTTTAAACCCATATCGTTAACGATACTGTTAGCAAGTTTAGTTGCAATAATTTCTTTACGAAGTGGGTGGTTGTTCATCGCATCGTTAAACTTCTCACGCAATGGACGTGGGAATGACTTAACAAGCAATTGGCGATAGTAAGGGTTTTCAGTAATTTCATCACTTACTAAAGACTCTTTTAATACCATTTTTGCGTAAGACACTAGCACTGAAAGCTCAGGACGAGTTAAGTCTTTACCTGCAGCGGCGCGTTCTGCCAATTCTTCATCACTTGGAATAAATTCGATAGCACGGTTTAACTTGCCTTCTTTTTCAAGCGCATGAATAAAGCGAATCTTTTCTTTGAGCGTTGAAGTTCCTTTAGACTGCGTAATTGAAATAGTATGTGTTTGACGGTAACAGTCTTTTAATACTAATTCAGAAACTTCATCTGTCATTGAGTAAAGTAGCTCATCACGTTGTTTACGTGTTAGGTCACCTTCAGCGACTAAGCCATTAAGTAAAATCTTAATGTTAACTTCGTTATCTGAACAGGCAACACCCCCTACGTTATCAATGAAGTCAGTATTAACACGACCACCTTTAGCTGCAAATTCAACACGACCTAATTGCGTTGCACCTAAGTTACCGCCCTCACCTATTATTTTAGCGCCTAAATCTCTACCATTGATACGTAGTGCATCGTTTGCACGATCCCCTACATCGGCATCAGTTTCTTTAGAGTGTTTAATGTATGTACCAATACCGCCATTCCACAGTAAATCAAACTCCATCATTAATGAGGCTTTCATTAACTCATTTGGTGTCATACTAGCTTTTTTAGTGCCCAACATTTTTTTCATTTCTGGGCTAAGCGTAATTGATTTAGCTGCACGAGAGAACACACCGCCACCGGCAGAAATTAGCTCTTTATTGTAATCTTCCCAAGAAGAACGCGGCATATTAAATAAACGTTCGCGCTCAGGGTAAGATGTAGCAGCATCTGGATTAGGGTCAACAAAAATGTGCATATGGTTAAAGGCAACTTGTAGACGAATATGCTTAGATAACAGCATACCATTACCAAATACATCGCCTGCCATATCGCCAATTGCTACGACTGTAAAGTCGGTAGATTGACAATCAATATCCATTTCACGGAAATGTCGTTTAACTGACTCCCATGCGCCTTTTGCTGTGATACCCATTTTCTTATGGTCATAACCAACCGAGCCACCAGATGCAAATGCATCACCTAGCCAGAAATTGTATTCGTTAGCAATGCCATTTGCGATATCAGAGAAAGTAGCGGTTCCTTTATCGGCTGCAACTACTAGGTAAGCATCATCTTCATCGTGACGAACAACATCGCGCGCTGGTACTATTTCACCACGCTCAATATTATCAGTAATATCTAAAAGACCACGGATAAAGATTTTATAACACTCTTGGCCTTCTTTGATAAACGCTTCACGCTCAGTCGGTAGTTGTTTACATACAAAGCCACCTTTAGAACCTACAGGTACGATTACCGTATTTTTAACTTGTTGTGCTTTAACTAAGCCAAGTACTTCAGTACGGAAGTCTTCACGACGATCTGACCAACGCAGACCACCACGTGCTACTTTGCCGTAACGTAAATGCACACCTTCTACGCGCGGAGAATAAACAAAAATTTCAAACGCAGGTAAAGGAAGTGGTACATCAGGAATTAAGCTAGGTTGTATTTTAAACGACACATAAGACTTAAACTGTCCGGCATCGTCTTTTTGGAAATAGTTAGTACGCAGCGTCGCAACAATCATATCTACGTATAAACGTATAATACGGTCATCATCAAGGTTTGCTACATTTTCAAGCTCTAAATAAATTTGCGTGCTTAGCTTTTCAAGTGTTTTAGCACTTGCAGGGCTTTTAACTGAGAACTTTTTAGCAAACAAGTTAACAATTTGCGCTGCGATATTTGGATAATTTGCAAATGTACTTTCTATGTAGCTTTGTGAGAAAGTTACACCAATTTGACGCATGTACTTAGCGTACGCACGTAAGATAGATGCTTCGCGGCCTGTTAGGCCACCCATTAACACTAAACGGTTAAAACCATCGTTTTCAAGACGGTTGCCCCAAACATTTGTTAATGCAGCACGAAAACGTGCTGAGATTTTATCAAAATCTGCCATCCCTTTGCTGTCAATAAGCATCGAGAAGTCCATGATCCAGTTGATACGACCATCGCTAGTTTTAACTGAATATGGTGTTTCACCAACAACACGAAGGCCAAAGTTTTCAAGCATTGGCATGACATCAGATAAGTGAATCGGCTCATCTTTATGGAATAAGCTTAATCGTACAATATTGCTGTTTGCTTCTTCTTGAGGACGATAAAACAGCATTTCTAGTTTGTTTTCATCGCTAAGTAGTTCTAACTTTTCAATATCAACAACCGCAGCACTTGGAAGCACTTCATCTTTGTATGAGCGTGCAAACGCGTTACAGTATTTACGATTTAAATCGTTACCACGAGCTTCACCCGCAGACTCTAAAAGAGCAGATTGAAGTTTATCTTCCCACGTACGTGCAGCTTCTACTAAATTGTTTTCGATGTCTTTCACGTTATATTCGATCTTGTTGTCGGTCACACGAACGGTGTAATGAGTACGCGCCAGTGTTGACTCAGAGAAATAAGTAGTAAATTCGACTTTATCGTCAGAATTAAATGCATTAGCTAATATATCTTGCGTTTCACGACGAAGAGCCGTGTTATAACGCTCGCGAGGTACATAAACCATACAAGATAAAAAACGACCATACGCATCTTTACGTACAAACAAGCGACACATATCGCGCTCTTGTACTTGTAACACACCCATAGCAACTTCAAGTAGCTCACCTTCGCGCGCTTGAACTAGCTCATCACGTGGGTAGGTTTCTAAAATATTTAAAACAGCTTTGTAAGCGTGAGTACCTTTAGCAAAATCACACATTTCCATAATGCGATTAATTTTACTTTTTAACACAGGTACATCAGTAGCACTGTTATTGTAAAAGCTTGATGAGAATAAACCGATAAAGCGGTCTTCACCAATTACATTGCCTTCATCGTCAAAACGCTTAATGCCAACATAATCAATGTAAGCTGGACGATGAACACGAGAAACAGAGTTAGTTTTTGTTAAAATCAGTAGGTTGCTGCTACGAGCTTCTTGACGTGCAACTTCAGGTAATTCTGATAATAAGCGAGTGTGTTCTTCAGTAGAGTTTTTCATCAAGCCTAGGCTTGTATCCATTTTACCTTTTAGTTGGTAATCACCTTGAACTGGGCTTAACTCATATTCACGGTAACCCATTAGGGTAAAATTATCTTTAGCTAACCAATCTAAAAACTCAGTTGTTTCTGAAACTTCATCTTTACTTTTATTATGATGACGTTTAGGTAACTCTTTAGTCACTGCAATTAATTTTTTACGGATTGGTTGCCAATCATCAACAGCAACTGATACATCAACTAGCACAGACTCTAATTCTTTTTTGAAAGACTCAATCACAGAAGAATCTGTTTGACGGTCAATTTCAATAAAAAATACTGTTTTAGTAGATGAAGATTCTTGCTCTGCTTTTAAATTTGATAATCCAGAAATTTTAGCGTTTTCATCACGCTTAATTTTTAATGGGCAGTGAAGTAATAAGTGAGAGGCGATATTTTCACGAGTCATGGCCATACGAACAGAATCAACTAAGAACGGCATATCTTTAGTGATAATTTCAACGATTGTATGTGATGACTGCCAGCCATCTTTTGCCACTTCTGGATTGAAAACGCGGATAACTGCGTCGTCAGTAGTATTTTTTTCTAGCGAGTTCCAAAGGCTTAATGCTGCGCCATATAGGTCACTATCGTTGCGGTTTGCCAAATCCTCTTTAGACATATTGCTGTACAAGGCTTTGGCGAATTTCTCAACGAGTAACACATTATCAGCGCGAACTTTTTTCTGGATCAGCTTACAGACATTATCTAGGATAACCGAGGCTTGGCCTTCATTTCGTGTCATTGTATGTTCCTTAATCTATTACTGCTAAAAGCAGAATATTTGTACAGCGTATTATTAGCGTGGAGTCAGTTAAATTCTAACCCTTTTACAGCTAATAAACAGCCTTTTCGATGAAAACATTTTAAGCATTTCAGCTATTTGGTCATCTATTCACAAAATATAGATATAAATGGCCATTACTGGCCATTTAGGAGCAAAAGTATTCACATTATTTTTTCTGGTCAGTCCAGAGAAGGCTACCAATTGCGGGTAATAACAACACTGCACCTAACATATTCACTAAAAACATGAAGGTTAATAGTATACCCATATCAACTTGGAATTTAAGATCTGAGAATATCCAAGTGCTCACACCAATAGCTAATGTAATACCAGTAAATAGAACCGCGCTGCCACGCTCAACAAGCGCATTACGATAAGCAACACTAAGCGGTACGTTTTGCTTAAGCTGCCCCATCATCGACGACAGTATATAAATACCGTAATCAACACCAATGCCTACACCTAATGCAATTACAGGTAAAGTAGAAACTGTTAAGCCTATTTCCAGCTGTACCATAAGTGCTTGGGCAAGGGTTGATACAATATAAAGCGGTAATACTACGGCTACTGTTGCTTTTACGCTTCTAAAGCTCATTAAACATAAAATAATAACGGCACCATAAACGTAAAGCATCATGGGTATTTGTGCTTCTGATACAGACTCATTAGTAGCCGCCATTACGCCCACAGGTCCTGACGCTAATTTAAATGCTAGTTTTTCAGTGCCCTCTTCTTGTGCAAATTGCTTAACACTCTTAATTACGGTATCGATAGTTTGTGCTTTATGATCATCTAAGAATATAATCACTGGCATAACTGAACAATCACCGTTAAGTAAGCCTGTACTAGTTTCAACTCGAGACGTTGACTGTACTAAGCTTGCTGAATTTCGTGGCAAACTCTGCCATTTTAAATTGCCTTCGTTGTAGCCCGCGTTAACCGATTGAGCTACAGAGCTCAAACTTACAGCAGACTGCACACCGGCCACATTCTCAACTTTGTATTGAAAACGGCTTATACGCTCCATCACATCATGCTCAGTACATGCTGCAGGATACGCCTCTACAATTACTTTTAAAATATCAGACGAGATAGTGTACTTATCCGAAATTAAAAACGTGTCTTGGTTATAACGGGCATCTTGATGCAGAGATGGCGCGCCTGCGTGTAAGTCACCTATACGCATTTTATCTGCTTGCCAGTAGCCTAGAGCAAATAAAACAAGGGTAAAACCGATAATCATTTTAGCGATTTTAGGATCGGTTGCTTTTACTAAAATGTCTCTGATCTTATCAAGTATATTAGGCTTCTCAGCATCACCAGATTGAATATGTACACTGTTTTCAAAGTTCATGTACGACGCCCAAACTGGCAGCAAAATTAAATTTGTAAATATAATTACTGCCACACCTAAACTCGCTGTAATAGCAAGTTCGCGGATAATACCAATATCAATAGTAAGTAATGTTAAAAAGCCTACGGTATCTGAAAGCAGTGCAATACCACCAGGTATTAATAAAGCCCTGAAACTTGACTGACAACAAATTCGCGTACTTTTTCCTTCACCTACTTTTTTGCCAATCGCATTGATCATCTGCACACCATGGCTTACACCAATAGCAAACACTAAAAACGGCACCAAAATGGACATAGGGTCTAGTCCAAACCCTAAACTTGAAAGCAGGCCTAATTGCCAAATAACAGCAATAATAGAACACGCGATTGGCAAAATAGTTAGCTTTAAACTGCCACAAAATAGCCAAACCATAATAAAGGTAAAGGCGATAGCAATGGCAAAAAATACGACTACCCCTTTTGCGCCTTCAGCTATATCACCAGCCATTTTTGCAAAGCCAATAATATGAATACTTACTTTGTCTGTACTTAAAGGCTCTCTTAAATCACTTTCTAGCTTTTGTGCAAAAGCTAATGTGTCTAATTTTTGCTGTGTTTGAGGATCTGTTTCTAAAAGTTGAGCCGTTACCATTGCACAAGAGTAATCGCTGGCAATCATACGCCCTACAACTTTTGCTTTTTCAATGTTTTCCTTTACTACACCTAATCCACGCGTATCTGCTTTAAAGTTTGCAGGAATAATTGGACCACCGGCAAAGCCATCCTCTACTACTTCTACAAAGCGAGCACTAGGTGAAAATATAGAATTCACTAAAGGACGATTTACACCAGGAATAAAATAAAGCTGATCGTGAACCGCTTTTAATTGAGTAAAAAATTCTGGATTAAATATATCTCCGCTGTCGTCACATACTGAAATTAAAATACTGTTTGCACCACCAAACTGTTTTTCATGTTTAGTGTATACCTTCATGTAATCGTGATTTAACGGGATATTTTTATTAAACGATGCATCAAGTTGAATTTGAGTCGCTTTAAATACAAGTAAACAGGTTATAAGTGCAAAACTTATAAGCATAATTAAGCGATGTCTAAAAATCGCCTTTTCAATAAAATCGAGTAACTTATGCATTAAGGGGTTAACTCCTTCACTTTAATGCCATCTTCTGTAGCCATGATCAATCTGTTATCTAAAATTACACCATCAAGAATCGCTTTACCGTCAGCAAGCTGCTCATGGGTGAGTAACCCATCTTGAAGATGAAAAATAACGCCACTATTAGCGAGCATGAGCCATTGTTTGTTATTATAATTAATGATGTTGTTAATCGTCGCTGTTTTAACATTTTCAAAATGCTGCCACTGCTTTTCGCCACTTTGCTTTGCAAAAACATTACCTCGTAGCCCCGCCACAATTTCTTGAGTGCTATCAGAGGCAACTGCAAAGAATGAACCGGGATAAACTTCTTCTATTCTTTGCCAAGTTTGACCATCGTCAACGCTTCTGGCCATTAAACCCATTTCACCAACGAGCATTAATCCATTGTCTGTTTTTTCTATACGATTAAAGTGCGGTAAGATAGAAGCAGTTTCCGCTTCGTATCCTTGTGGGTCATTTTCTTTTAAATCGTTTAAGTAATCACGATCATCACTAAAAAGTAGCGAATCTAAAAAGCGTTTTTGCCAATGTTGACCACCGTCTGTAGTTTGATAAAACATGCCATATGCGCCAACTGCAAAACCTTTTAAGTCATCTTCAAATAAAATATCTAAACATGGTTTGTCTAATTCAGGTAATGCTTGTTGTAGCTGCCAATTAACGCCACCGTCAGTAGTATTTATGATTGTTGCATCGTGGCCACACGCCCATCCATTATTTTCGTTACTAAAATCAACGGCAGTTAAGAGCACTTGAGTTGGAACTAGCTCAGCTTGTTGCCATGAATCACCCGATGTACTTTTAATAACAGTACCGTGTTTACCAACAGCAATTAAGCCATTACCCGTGTTAGTTATATCGGTGAGTAAGGTTTTAGCTGCATTTGTTGCACTGATTGCATAGTTAGGGGCTTCTTGTGCAACACTCGCACCGCTTATTATCAGGCTGGCATATACCAAATACTTCATAAATTTTAATCGCCTTGTACGAGAGAGTTGTTTGTCTTTTTACTAGGGAGTGCGTTGCGCGCTGTAAGACAAACGCGATGAGAAAGGAAAAGGCACTTAACATATTGTTAAGTGCCTAGTTTAATACTATCTACCTGCGCGACGTAAAGCGCTTGAAGTAAATTCGTTATCGTTAAACGACTGTGAAAAATCGTACATTTTTTCTTGGTTATCTAAACCAATTGCTAAATAACGACGAGAATTCAAATCATGATAAACCTCAAGGGTACTCCACTGTGTAGGAACTTCGTAATAGTTAAGGCCATAAGCCATGGCTACACGGTAAAGTTGGTCGCGGTTATCATAAATATCAGTTACCTGTACTTGCCAGCTATCTTCATCAATGTAAAACACACGCTTTTTATAGATATGGCGTGTATCATCTTTTAAGTTAGCTTCAACAACCCAAACACGATGTTTTTCGTAACGTGTATGTTCTGGGTTAATATGGCCAGGCATTAAAATATCATCGTACTCTAGCTTGTCGCTATGAAGTTTATAGCTGTTGTAAGGTATGTATAACTCTTGCTTACCTTTTAGCGTCCAGTTGTAACGATTTGGTGAGCCATTAAACATATCAAAATCATCGGTAGTGCGCAGGCTATCTGCAGCTGTGCCTGGTGCATCATATGCAACATTAGGTGCACGACGAACACGACGTTGCCCCGAGTTATAAGTCCATGCTTGGCGCGGCGTTAATATTTGGTCCATTGTTTCATGAACTAATAATGCAGTACCAGCTAAACGTGCAGGCTCTGTAACGCTTTGTTTAAACTTAAACAAAATGTTTGAGTCTTGTAGCTCTGCTGGTGTAGCGCTTGGGTCTGAGTATTTAACTAATAGCTGCTCATCAAAACCAACATAGTTGTAAGAGCCAGATGCAGTCGGTGCAGCTTGACCACCAAAGCGCTCAATAGACTGGCCACGGTAACGTAATAAGTGATTCCAAATTGCCTCTAAACCTGTTTTAGGAATAGGGAAAGGAATACCTATCGCGGTATTTTTAATACCGTTACCGCCTTCGATTAATTCAGCAGTCGGTGCAAACTTTTTAGTCGCGTCATAAACAAACTGAGGGTACGAAGCTGAGCGGCGTGTTTCATACACTGGCATTTTAAATGTGTCTGGGTATGCTTCAAATAAAGCAATTTGACCCGGACTTAAATTGGCTTTGTACTTTTCAATATTACTTTTATCGATAGTGAAAAGCACTTTATCAGCTGTAAATGGGTCAAGATGATGCATACCAGCTTCATAACCTGCAGGCGCTGTTGTAATTCCGTTATTCCACGCTGGAATAGAACCATCAGCATTCGCAGCTTTTTCTGCACCCATTGGCGTTAAGTTTTGACCTAATTGAGCAACTTCATCAGCGCTTAATTTAGCCAAAGCTGCGCTGCTTGCAAACAAACTACAAAATGCTGTAGCGATGAGGGTAGGTTTTTTAATCATAGTAATGTTACCCCTAAATAGAATATTTTAAGTTAAAAGAAACGTAATCGCGGTCTGAGAATGTATTAACACCGCCACCGCCCCAAAACGAGTTATAGCTCACATCAAGTGACCACGCATTTTGGTAGTTAAAGTTCATCGTAGCACCTAAAGATTTACGATCTTCAATAAATAAGAACATAGGATCTGGTGTATTACCGTTTACGTCATGAGAAAATACAAAACGTGGTGAAAAGTTAATACCTTTGTAAAAGTTGAAGTAATCGCCTTTAGCAATTAGGCGGTAACCCCAAGAAGATGCTGTAGCGAATGATTTTTCTTCAGCGCCATTTGAAAGACCAAGTTGCAATGTTGAATAATCAGTAGTACCTGGGCCTGTTATTGTGCCACTACGGCCAGTGCCTGATACATTTAAACGCATTTCGTCATAGTCAGGCATATCGTGAATTTTAACTACACCCACTTCACCAACTACAGCCCAGCTATCAGCACCTAATGAAGGACCAAATAAATGTGTTGCTGTAAATTGAATTTGTGATGTATCACGTTCAATGTAGCCTTTGGCAACTTCACCTGCACCAACTGAGCTTACCGCATCGCCTATACTCATTTGCGAAATACCCGCAAAATCAGGACGAATACCAGCAACCGCCAATTGCTCAGGCATAGCTGTGTAAAGTAACTCTACGTCATCAATTTGTAGCGGTTCATCTTGGCGAAAAGCAAATTCACCCGCGAAGGCTGTTTCGCCAATAGTCGTATTAAAACTTAAACCATATAACTTAATATCTTCAGGGTACTCGTTTTCAGCTTTAGAAAAAGCAGTTAAATCAGCAACATTATCTGACGTGATTTCTGTTGTCATGATCATAGCTAAATCTTGGGCAATTGCAGCTTGTGAAAAGTTTGATACGCGACCAGATATAAGCGGACGACGGCTATGATAATTCACGTGATAGAGTGCAATTTCAGTATCATTAAATTCAGGTAAAAATACACCTAAACGTAAACCATACTGACCGCCATCTTCAGGCTCTGTTTTACCATTATCTCCTTTACCTTTTAAAGCAACTTTAGTTGGGTATGCAAGATACATTTGAGCTAATAAAGCACTTCCTTCTGCACTTGAAGGATCAATACCTTGTGCTGCTGCGGCCAATGCAAAATCAGATGTTAAGTTATTCAAGCTATCTGTTAAAAAAGCGACATCAATATCAGGATTAGACGTAAAACCTAATTGAACATTCTGCTGATAACCATTTTCTGCTGCAAAGTCATTAGTCGAAAAATACGTACCAGCTGCTGGTAAACGCGTTTCTTGCCATTGGTATTGGTAGAAACCTTCAAGGGTAATGTTGTCAGTAATGCCAAGCGATGCCCAAAGCATGCCTACAGGTATGAATGCTTCTTTAAGCTCAGCACCTGGCGCTTTCAATCGGTCAATATCAACTGGGTTTACGTTAATACCATGAGATATAAGTGTACTCTCACCCCAGTTAACTACTTGTTGACCTAAACGGACAGATAAAGGGTTATTACCATCATTTAAATCAAAATCAGCCCACACAAACGCATCTAATAAACGAATATCTGCACAGCTTTGCGCTTTAGTGTCTTTATCATCACACGGATCAACCCCCTGCCCTGATGTAGGATTTGAATATGCATGATAGCCATCCATCAACGCAAAGTCATAAAAATACATGAAGCGAGTGAACAAACCGTAGTTATCTTTATTTATTGAAAGGTCGTGTGTTCCCTTCAAAAGTTTTGAAAATGAGTCACCACTGTCAAAATTTAAATTACCAGCATCACCATTATTTGAATAAGAGCCAGGTTGAGCCCATACATCTTGAGATGAGTAAATAGTGTTGTTTAGCGCAGGGTTGTAACCTGTCCAATCAAATGCCGGATTGTTACTTTTACCAATTAGGCTAAAGTCTCTGTCTTCTACGCGAACACTTTGCCCATATGAAAAGGTTGAATCGAAGGTAATGTCAAAACCTCCAGCTTCAAATGTTACAGCTTGTGTACTTGCTGCAGATAAACCTAAGCTAGCGGCTGCTATACCTATAGCGATTCTATTTTTAACAAAAAGCGATCTTCTTATCATTTTGGTTCCCCCCTGTCGCGGGTCATTTTGTGTGATCAAGTTATTGTTTTTAGTGTAATCATAACGATAGAAGCGAATCAGTGAAATTACAAATACTCGCTCTAATCTTCCGTATACTTTATGTTTTGGTTGACGCTTACGTATTGGTAAGACGTCGTACCAGATAATTTATACACGTAATTTAACAATAGGACAAATTGAAATTAACAAAAATACAATATTTTTATGTATATATAACATAAAAACCGAGTGTCAGGCCACTCGCTCTAGGCGGATAAACTTGTTTTCGGGGGTTAATAAGAGTCTAAAACGGCCACGTACACCTAAACTTGAAATGAAGGGCCTCAAATGTGTAGCAGCAAAACGAATCGTTTTACCACCATCTTCTACAACTTGTAAAGAGCTAAAACGGCCATGGTAGTAATCCATGCACTCGTTATAGCTCAATCTTAAGGTAAAATAATACTCAATCATTTATGCGAGCGCTTTTTCAACCTTTTCATACAAATCAGCACTTAGCCCATCTAGATTAGCTAAGCGTTGTAATTGCAGTTTCATTGCTTGAGAGCGAACATCATCGTAACGCTTCCATGACATGAACGGTGTTAGCATACGAGACGCATTTTGTGGATTAATTGCATTAAGTTTTATTAACAAGTCACCTAATAACGTATAGCCTTGGGCATCTGAGCGATGAAATTGTGCTGTATTAAAGTGACTAAAGCTTCCTACAAGTGCACGTACACGGTTCGGGTTTGAAAAATCAAAACACGGATGTTCGTAAAGTGCCTTAATATTATCTATAGCTTTATTGCCTGACTGCATAGCTTGCAGTGCAAACCACTTATCCATCACTAAAACATCATGGCGCCATTGACTATCAAAATGATTCAAAAGCTCTTCTTGTATAGGGTGGGATGCTTTTACCACTGCGCTTAGTGCACCAAGTACATTGGTCATATTAGTCGAACTTGCGGCTTCTTTAATAAAACTTACAGCCTCTGGCTTTTGAGTTTTAGCCAAATAATGCAAGCATATTTGTTTTAAAGCGCGTTTAGCAACGGAGCTTGCACTTATACTGCCATCATCTTCAAGAGATTCGTAACAAGCAAGCAGTTCATCAGCAAGTTCGTCAGCAATTTGTTGCTCAAACTTTTCTGTTATTTCAATAATCTCATCAACAGGTATTACTTCAAATTCAGCGGCTAATGTATCAAAACTTGGCAGTTTAAACAGCTCTGCAATTAAGGCTAAATCACCCTCTTTGGTATTTATAAGTACACGTAGCGCATTTATAGTTTCGCTGCTTAACATGCTATTAGTTGTATCGGTAATCTGAGACTTAATCGCCTTAATAAATAGCTGCTGTTGTGCATCCCAACGTGAAAAATCACTGCGTGCAAAACGCATAATATGTAATAGTTCGGGCTCTGTTGTTTGCTGATTTAAAATACAAGGTGCAGAAAAATCTTCGAGTAAAACCGCAACAGGCTTTTCTAAGATATTATCAAAGCTAAATGTTTGAGTCGTACTTGTTACATCAAGCACATGATCTAGTTTTTTACCATTATATTGCGGAGCAATACTTTTCCCATTCGCATCAAGTAGTTCAATAGCAAAAGGTATATGAAGTGGTTTATTGTCTGGCTGATTGTCCGGTGCTGCTTGTTCTATTGTCAATGTATACGTATTTGAACTGCTATCAAAATGTTGTATTGCATTTAAGCGCGGTGTACCCGATTGGCTATACCACAGCTTAAATTGCTCTAAATTAACACCTGATGCATCGCTCATTGCACTGACAAAGTCATCACATGTTACTGCTTGCCCATCGTGGCGCTCAAAGTAAAGTGTCATCCCTTTTTGAAAATTAGTTTCACCCAGTAACGTGTGCATCATACGGATAACTTCAGCACCTTTATCGTATACTGTTACAGTATAAAAGTTATTCATTTCAATAACTTTTTCAGGACGAATTGGATGCGCCATAGGGCCTGCATCTTCGCTAAACTGATGCGTACGCATTACTTTAACTGCATCAATTCGGTTAAGTGCACGAGAGCCTAAATCACTACTAAACTCTTGGTCTCTAAATACGGTTAACCCTTCTTTTAGCGATAACTGAAACCAATCTCGGCACGTTACACGATTGCCCGTCCAGTTATGAAAATATTCGTGCCCTACAATGGATTCAATCGTATGGTAGTCTTTGTCTGTCGCTGTTTCTTGATTGGCTAATACACATTTACTATTAAAAACGTTTAGCCCTTTATTTTCCATCGCGCCCATGTTGAAAAAATCGACGGCAACAATCATATAAATATCAAGGTCATACTCTAAATTAAAGCGTTCTTCATCCCATTGCATTGCTTTTTTAAGTGAAGCAATAGCATGAGGTGTTTTAGATAAATTACCCTTATCAACAAATAATGCTAACTCTACGTCTTTGCCGCTTTTAGTCGTGTACGTATCTTTCAAAACATCAAAATCGCCCGCTACAAGTGCAAATAAATAGCTCGGTTTTTTAAATGGGTCTTGCCATTTCACAAAATGACGACCATCTGATGTTTCACCGCTATCTACTTGATTACCATTAGAAAGAAGTTGTAGATACTTTTTATCCGCAATAATAGTTACATCAAACGTGGCAAGTACGTCAGGGCGATCCATGTAATAGGTGATTTTTCTAAACCCCTGCGCTTCGCACTGTGTGCAATACGCACCGCCCGATAAATATAAACCTTCTAAAGAAGTATTCGTCTCAGGTGATATCTCGGTCACAATACTTAATTGGCAACTATCCGGTAGGTTATTAATTATTAGCTGCTCACCAACAATTTCATAATCCGTTATATCAACTGTATCAACAGATAAAGACAGTAAACGCAAATCAATACCATCAAGCACTAAAGGTGCTTTTTTATCACCAACTCGGGTAAGTGTTAGTAAAGAGCTTACTTTGGTTGATAAAGGCTGTAAGTCAAATGTTAGCTCTGTGTGGTCAATTAAAAAGTCAGGAGCTTTATAGTCTTTAAGATATTGTGCTTGGGGTTTACTTGATTCAGTCATAGATACTCCAAAGCAGCTCCTTTTAAGTTAAAAGGAGCTGCTTAAAATTAGGCAGATTGTTTTGGCTTAATACGTAAAATTTTAATGCCTAAGTAGGCATAAACAACCGCTAAAACAGGGTTAATTAAGTTAAAGAAAGCATAGAGTGCATAATCAAAAGGGTTTATAAGTAAAACGCTTTGCATGTATGCGCCACACGTATTCCATGGAATTAGTGGGCTAGTAATTGTACCGCCATCTTCCAATGTACGAGATAAGTTAACAGGCTTCAAACCACGTTTTTCGTATTCATCTTTAAACATACGTCCCGGTACAACAATCGCTATATATTGATCGGCCGCTATTACGTTAGTTCCTATACACGTAGCTATTGTCGCCGCAATTAACGACCCCGTGCTTTTAGCTATTTTAAGTATGCTTTTTACAAAAATATCCAAAAGACCTGTTTTTTCCATAATGGCACCAAACATCAGTGCAGTCATAATCAGCCATGTAGTTGTAAGCATACCAGCCATACCGCCACCGCTGAGTAAGGAATCCATCTTATCATCGCCGGTACTTATGCTAAAACCATCAAAGAAAGTAGTCCAAACAAGTTTGAAGTAGCCAACTAGCTGTCCTTGAGAAACATCAATTTGGCTAGCAATTAGATCAGACTGAAACAACATAGCCCAAACAGCGCCCACAACAGCACCAATTGAGATAGCAGGAAATGCTGGCATTTTTTTAATAGCTAAAACTAAAAGTACGATTAACGGGATCAGCATTTCAAAACCAATATTAAAGTTTTGCTGTAAAATAGCCGTTATTTCATCAATGCGCCCTGCTTCGCTTGAAGCTGTTGCATTAAAGCCCATGAATATAAATATAATTAGTGCAATTACAAAACTCGGTACTGTCGTCCACAGCATATGTTGAATATGCTCAAACAAATCAGCGCCAACAACTGCTGGTGCTAGATTGGTTGTTTCTGACAGCGGGCTTAGCTTATCACCAAAGTACGCGCCAGATATAACTGCACCTGCGGTTACTGTTTGCTCAAGTCCAAGACCCGTAGCAACACCCAATAAAGCAACACCTATCGTAGCAGCCGTGGTCCAAGAACTACCAATACTCATTGCTACAATGCCACAAATTAAACAACTCGCTGCATAAAACCAACTTGGATTTATAACTTGTAAGCCATAATAAATTAGAGTTGGTACAGTCCCAGAAAGTAGCCAAGTACCAATTAATGCACCTACCATAAGTAAAATTAAAATAGCACCAAGTGAAAGCGTTATGCCTTCTATCATAGCTTGTTCTAATTTTTTCCATGTGTAACCGTTTTTAAGACCAATTAAAGCCGCTGCAAAAGTGGCAAATAAAAGTGCTATTTGGTTAGGACCGGATGAAGAGTTGTCACCGAATAAGTATACAGCCGCGCCAAGTAAACAGATTAATACAGAGATAGGAATTAATGCATCAAAAAACGAGGCAGGTTTGATTGGTTTATCTTCCAATGGCTTCAAAATAGAGACTCCTACACACACTTGCTGTGTGTTTAATTATTATTTTTAGCACGTAAAGCGCATTAATTGAGCGTCATTAATCCAGCTCAAGTTTATGTAATCGAAGATTATAACAATTTAGTAAATTTTAGGTAGTAAAAAAGGCGCCAATGCGCCTTTTTTACAGAGGTAAAACCAGTTATTACTTTTTAGCTATACGACCATAATTAATATAATCTTGAGTAATTAATGCAGCCTCTTCCAAAAATGGGTCAAGCTCTTCGATTACTTCTGGTATATCGTCTAAGTTTTCTACCGGATCTTTACCTAAACGCTTAAGACGTTCGTTAGTACGTACAAGTGCACGTGCTTCACCTTCATCTTTTTCTTTAATACGGTCTGCTTCAACTAAAGAGATAGTTTTACGGTCTTTCTCTTCGTTGTATAAGGTAATGTCATTAAATACATAACCAAATTCTGGCTCTGATTTAATTCGTACTTCGTGTTGTTTTTCAAGGTACGTAATAATAGGTGTTAAATTACCTAGTTTTTTATATTTCGCTTTAACAATGCTGTCCCAAGGAAGTGCATTATCTTGCTTACTTTCGCCCCACTGTGCAGGATCAATTGCTGATGGAAACGAAATATCAGGGATAACACCTTTATGTTGCGTGCTACCACCGTTAATACGATAAAACTTAGCAATAGTATACTGTACACTGCCTAGCGCATTATCGTATAGGTCATAAGCACGGCCTAAGCCTTTGTGCTGCTGTACAGTACCCTTACCAAATGTTTGCTCACCAATAATTACAGCGCGACCGTAATCTTGCATTGCTGCTGCGAATATTTCAGAAGCAGATGCACTGTAACGATCAACTAACACAGTTAAAGGGCCGTCATAGTAAGTTATACCATCACGATCTTTTTGCTCTTCTATACGGTTATTTAAGGTATGAATTTGAACAACTGGGCCCTGGTCAAAAAATAAACCTGACAATTGTGTTGCTTCATATAATGAACCACCACCATTTTGGCGCAAGTCGATAATAATGCCATCAACCTTTTCTTCTTTAAGCTTGGCAAGTTCTACTTTTACATCTTTCGAAAGATTATTGTAAAAGCCAGGAATTTCAATCACCCCAATTTTACTTGTTAAATCAGAATATTTTGCTTCAAATACTTCTGATTTAGCCGCTCTATCTTCAAGTCTGATTTTATCGCGAGTAATTTCTACAACTTTCGGAGCGCCGTGAGCATCAACACCTTTTAAATACTGTAAACGTACTTTAGTCCCTTTAGGACCTTTAATTAAATCAACTACATCATCTAAACGCCAGCCAATTACATCTACAAACTCTTCGCCATCTTGAGCAACACCAATAATGCGATCATCAGCTTTAATTTGATCTGTTTTATCTGCAGGGCCTCCCGGCACTAAGCTGCGAATAACAGTGTAATCTTCATCAGGGCTTAATACGGCACCAATGCCCTCAAGCTCTAAGTCCATATCCATTTTGAATTGCTCTGCACGACGTGGCGATAAATAAGACGTATGCGCCTCAATGCTGCGTGCTAGCGAATTCATAACAATTTGAAAAGCATCTTCTGAATTTGATTGTACTAAACGTTTTTCTGCATTTTTGTAGCGTTTGGTCAGCACCTCTTTAATGCCTTCCCAATCTTTACCCGTCATTTTTAAACGCAGTGCGTCGTACTTTACACGCTCACGCCAAATTTCATCAAGCTCAGCTTGTGACGCAGGCCATGCTGAATCTTCGCGGTCAAAAAAGTATTCATCTTCTTTATCAAACGTCATCTCTTTTTCAAGCAGAGTAAGTGAATACTCGTAACGTTCAAAACGGCGTTTAAGACTTAAGTTAAAAATATCAAACGTAAAGTCTAATTTACCGGTAGTAATAGCGTTATCAAAGTCATCACGATATTGCTCAAATGAGGCTATATCGCTGGCTAAGAAAACGCTTTTATTAAAATCAAGGGATTCGATATAACGATCGTACACTTTACTAGAAAGCTCATCGTTAAATTGAACCGGTGTATAGTGTGAACGAGCAAATAAGCTAGCCACTCGTTTGCTAGCAGTACCATGTTGACTCTCTTGCTTGAGCTGGGGTAAATCGTCAATAGTGACGGCTTCTACAGCAGCAAATAATGAACCTGAAAACAGGGCAGCAACTAACGGAATGAGCGTAAACTTTTTACTCATACACAACTCCTTAATTTATTTACAACTTAAACAATGTATAAGCTGTCAGCTTTGGTTTTAACTTGCATACCTGTTACTAACTCAACATGAACATCATCTTTGTTCACTTCAGTTATTACTGCATTTACAAGTGCTTGGCCAAGTTTAACCTTAACCTTATTATTAACCTTGACCTCAGTTGCTGGCAAAGGTTCAATTTTTCCTGAACGCTTAGCCGGCGCTGCTTTAGCAGGTTTGTTAGCTGCAGGAGCGTTTTTATCGCCTGGTTTGCTAGCATGAGCTGGTTTTTTCTTGAAAGATTTAGAATCAGAATCTTGGCGAGGACGCTGTTGTTTTTTGCGTTTAGCCATTTTAGCGCGGCTTTCTTCCAATGCTTTTTGTGCATGGTCGATATGCTCTTGCTCAACTTTTTCACCTTGATTACCATCAAGATCAATACGAAACTCTGACTTGGTCACAGCTTCTAAATAACGCCAGTTAGACGTGTATTTTCTAAGCGCTTGACGAACTTGAGTCTTACTTACTTTTTCAGACCCTTCAATACGCTCAGCAATATCTTTAAAAATACCTACTTTAAGCGGCTTGATGCCATCTTTTTGTTTAAAACATTGTGGGAATTCTTGATATAAAAATTCCAACACTTCATTAATATCTTTTAGCTTGTTTGTGGTTTCCATTTTAGAACCTATTTTTCACATCTTTTCATCAAGGGACGAATCGACGTAGTGTGTTACCCAGTCGACCAACTCTTCGAAATCGGCTTCTATAACAGCCATATCACCTCGAAGGTGTTCCCAAATACCATTTATTGTTTCATCAATAAATTCACATTCTGAATCATCTGGAAGACGATCCCATGCAATATGAATCAAATCATTGAGCGTTTCCGCTACATGTTCTTCTTCGCCTTCCCAATCGCCAACATCTTGTACAGCAAATAGGTAGTCTTGAACATTTAGCAAATCTTTCATTACAAGCTCGCCTCTAAGCATTTTACTAATGCTTCTAGACCGGCTTTATCGTCAGCATCAAATCGACCAATACTCGGACTATCAATGTCTAGTACAGCAAATACTTTACCATGTTTCATGATAGGTACAACCACTTCAGAATTAGACGCTGCATCACAGGCTATGTGGCCGTCAAAAGCGTGAACATCTTCAATTAATTGTGTTTCTACGGTTGCCGCAGCAGTTCCGCATACACCTTTTCCTACTGGAATACGAATGCATGCAGGGTTACCTTGAAACGGACCAAGTACTAATTCAGTAGGAGAATCCATAAAGTAAAAGCCCGCCCAATTTACATCCTCTAAAGAGGTAAATAACAGCGCGCTTATGTTTGCCATATTGGCAATTACATTGGATTCACCAGCTATCAGCGATTCAGTTTGCTTAACTAATGACTGGTAAAAATCGTGCTTTTGCATACCAAACTACTTCTTATTAAACATACAGTAGCTAAAGGTACTCTTTGTCGTGAAAAATTGGAACCTTTTGGAGGTAAAAAAAAGGAAATCACACCGTTTATCAGTGCGCTTGGTTAATAATGCTGCGATTATTTTTTTGCCGTTTTACGAAGACCAAACAAAAACAGCCCAGCAGCGAATGCTGACATTACACTATTGATCAAAAATATCTCCCCTGTTGTGGCACTTAATAAGTAACTAAATATCGCTCCGCCTAGTAGTCCAAGAGTTAATACCCCTGAATAATTAACTTTAGAATACTTAAACATGAGTAAATACCCAGGCACAACAAAAGCAGCCATTGTTAAGCCTACTATGTGTGCATTTGATATAGCAGTCATTAATAAGGTAAGAAATATTGATACAAACTCGCCTTCAAGCGTAAGTGAGTAATAAACACCAAGTAAACTGCCTACAATAACAGGCGATAATAACGAAAGCCCTACGCTTTTTGCTAGCTGATGTTTCATTTAAAATCCTTAATACACAAATCTAAATTCTATGTATAAAGCATGCACCAAGATCTAAAGGTTAGAAACAGAGACTATGGTCGTAATTTATGATTAAAAATAAACCTTATTGCAGTATGAGCCTATTACTTTATTAATAGGCTCATAAGTTTGGGTCACACTTATCAAAATGTTTATAACTTAGCTATTTTATTTGATAACTCAAAATGGCTAGATGTTACTATTTCCTCAAGCACTGCCACCCTTTTGCTCAACATCGCTGTTTGTTCCTCTAATTTTGTTATCTTGTTATTATTATTTAGTCCTTTAAATTTTGCGTGCGCTGCCATTATTGTAGTTTTATAGGTGAAATAACGTTTAGTAATAGTAAGAATCAAAAAGGGTGAGCTAAATATAATTATTACAATAAATAATTCTAGCATGGTCGTTTCCCACTCAGTTTAAGTTAGCTTGTTGCGTGTAAAGGCCATTTTTAGTGCATTGAAATAATTTTGATAATGTAACTTCGCGCTGCTTTCCTCGTCGAATTAGCATCTCAACATACACAATACTTAACACAATGGCTGTTGCTTTAAATAAGTTACCTTGTAGATCACCTACTGCGCCACCCGACATACCAAATATTCCGTAAGCTGCATTCATAAAAATATGCATCCACATAGGAAACCAAATACGATAACCACATTCACAATATAGCCACGCAAACCATGTACCTGCTACAGTAGTGATTGCAACCGCCATCAATGCAGAAATCGCATCATTGCCTTGATAAATATGGCCCAGACCAAATATTACTGAACTAATTAATGCCGCAGGCACAAAGCCCCATCTACAATATTTAAATAAAACACCAAACAATGCAGCCCTAAAAATTAGCTCTTCAAAAAACCCCGCATAAACTGAGCCAGTTATTATTGCTGGTATTGATAGGTTAAGTTCATCACTCAAAAATCCATAACCTATTGCCATTGGAGTACAACAAATAATTGCTGCGAGTGCATAGTTAATAAAACCAGAGGAATTAAGCCCTATAGATTCAAAAGGCTTACTTTGTTTAAACAAAATAATAGCCGCAATAACTAACGGTCCATATAAAAAAATATATTTAGCGGGGGTAAATAAAATGCCAGTTAGATTATCAAGTTCAGACAACCAGCTAGACCAACCTTCTCCCCAAAACTGCCTCATTACATAGTGGCAAAATACAAATATAGAAATTATTACAAATGCCTTGATAGCGTATTTCATATCTACTTTTCTCGTTAAGTTGTAAATTTCAACTTAATCTTGGCAATAGTAAAAATACAAAGCGACCTATTAGGTCTCAATTACAAGACGAGGTATAAAGCCCATGTTTTAGGGGGGATTAACATGTTTTTGGGATTAATGACAAAGCATCTTTTATTACTTTTACATAAGAACGAGACACAGGAATTTTAATATCAATTGTATGTAGCGATAATTGCAACCCTCCAGCATTACCACTGTAGTGTTGAATGTTTTGCAGGTTGACCGCATAAGAACGGTGGCATCGTAATATAATTGTTTTTTCTGGAAGCTGCTTTAATAAACCGCTAAGAGATACACGTAATAGTTTACGTGAAGTTGAAGCTCCTTCTTGTATTGTTATTTCACAATAGTTGTCTGAAGATTTAATAAATAAAATATGGTGAGGAGCCGTATTAATTTCGTCGTTTTTGTTATCGCCTTTGAGAGTAATTGTCTTTAACTCAACTTCTCTCAACTGCTCTTGAGCAACGCTAACTGTACTTGGCTTAGTTAAATCTATTACATGCCTATTTACCACAAGTAAAAAAATAAGAGGAAATACACCAATACAAAAAATATACCCTACAAAAAGTAATTGATTCTGCCAATGCCAAGATCCAAGTACAGCAACCACAAAATACCCATGATTGAATATCGCAGTAATTAAAATATATGTGATAGGAATAATAATTAAACGGTTTAATTTACTTAGCTTAAACTTAAGTAACACTATTTCTATGAAACCTGACAATAGCAAAGCACAAAAGGTTACTAACCCATAGCCAAAAAGTCGCAGAAACTTGTAAGACTCGGTATCGCTTGAAGTGCCAAAAGGTTGAAATACAAAAAGTACAAAAAGCGTTATAAACGAAAACATGACGGCACGATATACAACTAACTTTCTCGAATCTAGATCATCTTTGAGCCACAACATCCTATTTTGCATACCTTTAATCCACCAATATTTAAAAATAACACACATTAATATGTGCATTCCAACTCATTTAAAGTTTTTTGTGATGGTAGTTTTATTAAAAACAAAAATAGGAAGAGAACATCAACGTTTTTTAACATCAGAAGATGATGTGTGAGCAATTCTATCTGCTTTTAAGGTTTTACTAATAAGAGATAAGAGATGTAATACCAATTCGCTTAATTAAGTGATCTATTTAGAGGGCGGATAAACGTGTTTACAGCTAGCCAATAAATTCGCTATTTAGTTGTTCAAAATGAGAATTTTTTAACGCAGGGAGCGACACGTTTAGCCACGCAAAATGATTAAGTATTATTGCGGGTTGGTATAAGTGTACTGATATTGTTCCAAACACAAAAAACCCGCTAAGTTAGCGGGCTATTCTGTTATATGGTGGAGAGATAGGGATTTGAACCCTAGATGGGCTATAAACCCATGCCGGTTTTCAAGACCGGTGCATTCGACCACTCTGCCATCTCTCCGATACTGCTAAGTTAAAAGTAAGAGTGTACTAATAACTATTTAAATGAATGATATTTTAATTACCACACACTTATTAAATAAGTGGTGGAGAGATAGGGATTTGAACCCTAGATGGGCTATAAACCCATGCCGGTTTTCAAGACCGGTGCATTCGACCACTCTGCCATCTCTCCGCACGGCCTGCATAATAGGGAAACCCATCCCTTTTGTGAAGCTTTTTTTTAAATTAATTGTTTAAGTGCCTAAAAAACAATTGATTTGTTTAAAGTTAAAACAAAATGTTTTTAATTTAGCCATCAATATACTTTTATTTAAATATTTAACTCTATTGATCTACAAAGGTTTGCCCAAACATATAAGAGTTGGTAATCTAATTTTAGTTAAATTATCGAAACACACACGTTTCACTTAAAGGAGCTCTACAATGGCGTTTAATCAATCGTACAATACCGCGAAACCGGTAATGTCTACCATTGAAACAAACAAGGTACTTAAAAACACCTACTTTTTACTAGCTATGACACTTGCATTTAGTGCAGTTACAGCCGGTATTTCAATGGCACTACAATTACCTTACTTTATGGGAATTGTGTTTACACTCGTTTCGTTCGGTTTATTATTTGTTGTAAATAAAAAAGCAGATACAGCATCTGGTGTATTTTGGGTGTTTGCTTTCACAGGTTTAATGGGGGCAGGCTTAGGTCCATTGCTTAACCATTATGCTGCATTACCTAATGGCCCAATGCTTATTATGCAAGCCTTAGGTTCTACAGCGCTTATCTTTTTTGGTTTATCTGCTTATGCACTAAATACTAAAAAAGACTTCTCATTCATGGGTGGCTTTTTAACTGTTGGCTTAATCGTTGTGATTGTAGCAAGCATCGTTAATATTTTTATTGGCAGTTCATTGATGTTTATGGTGCTTAATGCAGCAGTTGTACTGATTATGTCTGGTTTGATTTTATTTGATACAAGCCGAATCATAAACGGTGGTGAAACTAACTACATTCGCGCAACAGTGTCTTTATACCTAAGCGTATATAACTTATTTACTTCTTTGCTTGCTCTACTTGGCGCAAGTGATGACTAATTAAATAGTTCTGTTAAAATAGCCCCTTTATTGGGGCTTTTTTATTGGAATTGTTTTGGCACGCTTTGTTCTTTCATTACATACACCACCATCCGATCACGATACCACGCAACGCATAGTTAAATTTGCGAATGCATGTTTAGCCCAAGGGCACACCATTGATGCTATTTTTTTATACCAGCAAGGTATTTATCATGCATCTACCCACTTTGATTTATCCTCAGACGAACTTCAAATTTCAGCACTTTGGCAGCAACTCGCTGATCAAAAACTAAATTTAATGCTGTGTGTTACCGCCGCACAAAAGCGCGGGTTAGATATTAAAAACACAGGTGTATTTAAAGTCGCAGGGTTAGCTGAATTTGCAATGCTTGCAAGCGACGCAGATAAATGGGTGCAATTTAAATGATAAACGTATTAGTAATGAGTCAGTGCAGCCCATTTGACGATTTAAATATTCGTGATGCACTAGATATGACATTGATTTTTGCTGCTGTTGACCAAAATGTAAGTTGGTTGTTTAGCGGCCCCGCCGTTTTAGCTTTAAAAAAGCATCAGCAACCAAACAATATTGGCTTAAAAGACCTTTTTAAAAATATTAAAACACTCGAAATTTATGATGTTGAAAACATTTTCGTGTGTGAAAAATCATTGCTTGATTATGGTTTAAATAAACATGATTTACTCATAGAGGCAAAAGCTCTTAACTTTAGTCAACAACAAACACTAATTAAAGCGCAGCAACATGTGGTGAACCTATGAGTACGTTACATATTTTTTCAAAGCCGCTTAACTATTACTCGGCAAATCAGCTTGAGAATTTAATTTTATCAGGCGATAAGGTACTACTTGTTGGTGATGCCTGCTTTGCAAAAAAACAATTTAGGCAATTTGCAGATACACTGTTAATACTTGAACAAGACGCGCAAGTACGTGCAATAAAATTAGCAGATAACGATAAAGCAATTAGCTATGAAGACTTTGTGGCACTCATTTTATCAACTAATCAATCAATTACGTGGTAACTCATGCTTGAATTTAACAACCAACAGATTGAAACCGACAAACAAGGCTACTTGCTCGACCATACTTTATGGTCAAAGGAGCTGGCGCCTGTAATTGCTACTCAAGAAAACATCACACTTAGTGAGCAACACTGGGAAATCATTAATTTTGTTCGTGATTTTTACATTGAATATAACACCAGCCCAGCAATTAGAATGCTTGTAAAAGCAATGGCTAAAGCACTCGGTGAAGATAAAGGAAATAGCCTTTATTTATATAAATTATTTCCTAAAGGCCCAGCCAAGCAAGCAACAAAAATTGCCGGATTACCAAAACCAGCTAGGTGCATATAATGAGAGCTAAATCAGGCAATAATCAAGCAACACAAACCAAGCCAAAAAGAAGTACTGGGCGTACTTATTCACGCAGTGCACTTAACAAAACGCCATCTGGTAAAAGAGAAATAAAGCCGCAGATAGCATCTAAAGACAGAAAAATTGTGTTATTCAACAAGCCGTTTGATGTGCTATGTCAATTTACGGATGACGCAGACAGAAAAACGCTTGCAGAGTTTATACCTATTAAAGAAGTTTACGCAGCAGGAAGGTTAGACAGAGACAGTGAGGGTTTATTGCTTTTAACAAACTGTGGGAAACTACAAAACACCTTAACTGCTCCTGATAAAAAAACGAATAAAACCTACTGGGCACAAGTTGAGGGTGAACCAACGAGTGAATCAATTAATGATTTATGTAATGGCGTAGAACTTAAAGACGGGCTTACACTCCCCGCTAACGTTAAAATAATTGATGAGCCAACAATTTGGGCGCGTAATCCCCCTGTACGCGAGCGAAAAGCAATCCCTACCACTTGGCTAAGTATTACCATTAATGAAGGTAGAAACAGACAAGTTCGTCGAATGACCGCGCATATTGGACACCCTACACTTCGCCTCATCCGCTATAGCATTGGCAACTATACGTTGGATGATATTAATTGTGGTGAATACAAAGTAATTAAGGGCGTAGTTGATGCATAAACCGCATGTCACGGTTGCAGCAATAGTAAAAAAGCAAAATGAGTTTTTACTTGTAAAAGAGCGCGATAAATTTACAAAGCAAATTTGTTACAATCAACCTGCGGGTCATTTAGAGCAAAATGAGACACTTGCACAAGCTGCAAGCAGAGAGCTACTAGAAGAAACAGGCTTAGCGCTTGCGCCTATTGGTTTTTTAGGTGTTTATAATTTGCATGCCGATAACGCAGTGCACTATTTGCGATTCTGCTTTTTATTTGAAGCACCTAATAATATAAAAGCACCAACACCAATAGATTCTGACATTATCAGCGCTAACTGGCATACATTAGAGCAAATAAAATCATTACCGCTTAGGAGCCCTTTAGTGCTCAAGTGTATTAACGACAGCCTGAATCGACCAGCGTTAAGCTTAGAAACTATTTATAATTGATTTACTCAGAGCTTAGCGCTATACAATTACGCCCTTGTTTTTTAGCATAATACAGGGCGTTATCAGCGGCTCTAACAAAGCTGACTTCATTGCTATTTGTATAGTTGCTGATGGTATTAATACCCATACTTATAGATAAAAATCCGGTAAAGCTATCCTGGTGAGCAATAGCTAAGCTTTCTACAGCTTTTTGTATTTGCTCAGCTATAAACAACGCTCCTTGCCTATCCGTTTGTGGAAGTAAAACAACAAATTCTTCTCCACCATAGCGAGCCACAAAATCTTCTGGGCGACTAACCGTTGAAGCAATTTTTTGAGCCACGTCATATAAGCACGTATCGCCCGCTACATGCCCATACCGGTCATTAAATTGCTTAAAATGGTCAATATCAATAATAATCATCGATAGCATGCCTTCGCATTCTTTTGCTCGTTCAAACTCATGCGTTAGCTTTTCATCAAACCGACGCCTATTCGCAATTTTGGTTAATGCATCCAAAAAGGCCATATCCCTGAGTATATCTTCTGCTTCTAAGCGCTCTGTTGCATCATTAAAAACAGCTAAAAACTCTTCACCTATATCAATCCCTGAAATTTCCATCATCACTTGTGAGCCATCACGACAAGAAACTCGATAGTTATTTGCGGGTATGTCGTTATTGTTACTTAGTGCCTTTTCAAGTGAGTCTTGCCACAGCTCTTTTGCAAGTGCTCTGTATTGGGGATCTGGATACGCTTTTTCCCACCATGATTTAAGATTTGGCACATCTTCTACTGTATAACCAAAAACATCTACAAAACGTTGATTAACTTTCAAAATATCACCCGTCTTGGCACATACATTACATACAGGCATTGGCAAAACGGTAAATAACCTAGCGTAGTGACTTATCTCATGTTTGCGCATAGGGTTGAGTGTACTTTGAGGTAAGTAACTCATTGGCATATCACTTTTTTCTATACTAAGCTTTTCGTCCATTTCTAAAGCGAAATACCATTCAAGCCACCAGTGCTCTACATGATCAAGCACCTTTAACTCAACGTTTTTTTTAACTGTTGAACCTTTTATTAAGCTAAATAACTCATGTACATGGTTTGGCTCTTGGTAAATATGAGGGTTTTTGAGTTTTATTAACTCATAAAAAAGATGATAGGCTGATTTTTTAAACTCTGTCGTTTTGCTAGAAAGTAATTCGCTATCCACAAAATCAGGTTTTCGTGTGTAATGCTCAACTAAAGAATTTATCTTGTTTATTTGATAGGCATAATTCATATATTCATTCCATTGACTATATTTCAAGCGGCTTTAAAGTGGTTTACATTCATATACTCACCACTATTTTATTTTTATTAAGTGTATATTTACTCTAGTAGTTTTAAAAGAAAATACTATTAATAAAACTCAATAACTACATGAATTATTCTATAGTCTTAATTTATTAGTAAAGATCACTTTAATATTACTAAAGTTACAGCCTGATAATGCGTTTAAGTCTAGTTTGCTATTTGTTATACAAATAAAATAGTGACAAATTATGTCCTTTGCCGCCCTACGCTCTTTAAGCACAAACAAAATACATGCTATAATCGCGGCCTTTCCAAGTTAACAGCAATCTGTATAAGCGAAATTATTCATGAGCGAAAATAGTCACATTAAAGTCATTGTTGGCATGTCCGGCGGTGTTGATTCTTCTGTATCTGCATATTTATTACAACAACAGGGCTACCAAGTAGAAGGCCTGTTTATGAAGAACTGGGAAGAAGACGACAATGATGAATACTGTGCCGCCGCTGATGACTTAAAAGATGCACAAGCCGTGTGCGACAAATTAGGCATTGAGCTTCACACAGTAAACTTTGCTGCTGAATACTGGGATAATGTATTTGAGTACTTTTTAGCAGAGTACAAAGCAGGTCGTACGCCAAACCCAGATATAATGTGTAATAAAGAAATTAAATTTAAAGCCTTTTTAGAATTTGCGGCTCAAGCACTCGGTGCTGACTTTATTGCAACCGGACACTACGTTCGCCGTGAACTTCGCGATGACAAATACGTAATGTGTCGCGGACTTGATAACAATAAAGATCAAAGTTACTTCTTATATACCCTAAGCCATGAACATATTGGCCAAACGTTATTCCCTGTAGGCGATATCGAAAAACCAGAAGTGCGCCGCATAGCAGAAGAACAAGACCTAATCACTCACGATAAAAAAGACAGCACCGGAATTTGCTTTATCGGTGAGCGTAAATTTAAAGACTTTTTACAAAAGTTCTTACCAGCGCAACCTGGCGTTATCGAAGACACTGACGGTAATAACGTAGGCGAGCACGAAGGCTTAATGTACCACACACTTGGACAACGCAAAGGCTTGTTAATTGGTGGTATGAAGGAAGGTTCTGGCGAACCATGGTACGTAGTTGATAAAGATTTAGAACGTAACGTACTTGTTGTTGGCCAAGGCAAAGATCACCCTCGCCTATACAGTAATGGTCTTAATGCAAACCAATTACATTGGGTAGACCGCGTTGGCCCTAAAGGTACCACTCGCTGCACAGTTAAAACACGTTACCGCCAAGAAGACTTAAGCTGTACCCTACTTGTAGGTGAAGACGGCATGGCTCGTGTATTATTTGATGAACCACAAAAAGCAGTTACGCCAGGTCAATCTGCTGTATTTTATGCAGAAGATGTGTGTTTAGGTGGTGGTATTATTGACTCGGTGATTAAGTAATGAATGAACACCAAGTCATGGCGCTTGCCGCCATGTGCCAGGTTGCTAAGCAAGTTCAAAAAATTGCCCAGTACGGCAGTAATAATGAGCACGACTTAGAAGTATTACTTTCAAGCATTATTCAAACATCACCGGCATCGCCAGAAGATGTTTACCAAGGTACTGACAACTTACGTGATGGCTATAAAACATTAATGGCGCAGCTAACTGCTGGCGCTCAAAAAGATGTTGAAATAGTAAAATACGTAGGTGGTTTGATGCAGCTTGAGCGAGCACTAAGTGCAAACGACAAAAGCTTAAACGAATTAGGCAAACGAATTGATGATATTCATCGTCGTTTAGATCATTTTGCTATTACCGACGAGAGCGTTGTTGCCGGTTTAGCAGATATATACTCGTCGGTGCTGAGCCCCCTTGGGCACCGAATACAGGTTTATGGTAAACCCGAGTTATTAAAACAGCAGCTCACTCAAAATAAAATCCGTGCGTTATTATTAGCCGGCATTAGAAGTGCAGTATTATGGCGACAAATGGGCGGTAAACGCCGTCACTTTTTCTTTGCAAAAAGAAAAATACTCGCCATTGCTAAAACAAAAATTTAACTATCGTTCAAACTAAAATTTAGGAGTTATTATGGAGCTTTCAGCGTTAACGGCTATCTCTCCAGTGGATGGTCGCTACGGCAGCAAAACCACTGAACTACGCAGTATTTTCAGCGAATTTGGCTTAATTAAATACCGCGTAATTGTTGAAGTGCGTTGGTTGCAAGCGTTAGCTGCAGCAAGCGATATAAAAGAAGTACCTGCATTTAGCGAAGAAGCTAATGCACTTCTAAACGCCATTGTAGATAACTTCAGCGAAGCTGATGCACAGCGCGTTAAAGATATTGAACGCACTACAAACCACGATGTTAAAGCGGTTGAATACTTATTAAAAGAAAAAGTAGCCGATAACAGTGAGCTTCATGCAATCAATGAATTTATTCACTTCGCTTGTACTTCAGAAGATATTAACAATCTATCTCATGGTTTAATGCTTAGCGAAGCACGTAACAAGGTTTTGCTTCCTTATTGCGATGAGCTTTTAAGCGCAATTAAAGAAAAAGCGATTGAGTACAAAGCAATCCCAATGATGACTCGTACGCACGGGCAACCAGCTACACCATCAACGATGGGTAAAGAGTTTGCTAACGTATACATGCGTTTAAAGCGTCAACGAGACCAAATTGCTCAAGTAGAAATGCTAGGTAAAGTTAACGGTGCTGTTGGTAACTACAACGCTCACCTTAGTGCATACCCAGATTACGACTGGCATACTCACGCAGATAAATTTGTATCAAGCTTAGGTTTAACACTTAACCCATTTACTACACAAATTGAACCCCATGACTATATTGCAGAGTTGTTTGACGCAATTGCACGTTTTAATACTATTTTGCTCGATTTTGACCGTGACATGTGGGGTTACATCGCACTTAATCACTTTAAGCAAAAAACAATTGCGGGCGAAATTGGCTCATCTACAATGCCGCATAAAGTTAACCCAATTGATTTTGAAAACTCAGAAGGTAACTTAGGTTTAGCAAACGCTATTTTTGCTCATCTTGCACAAAAATTACCAGTTTCTCGCTGGCAGCGTGACCTTACCGATTCAACGGTATTACGTAACTTAGGTGTAGGTATGGGTTATGCGATCATTGCATACCAATCAACACTTAAAGGTGTAAGCAAGCTTGAAGTAAACGAGCAACGTTTAGCTGACGAGCTTGATCAAAACTGGGAATTGCTAGCCGAGCCGATTCAAACAGTTATGCGTAAATATGGTATTGAAAAGCCATACGAAAAACTTAAAGATTTAACACGCGGCAAACGTGTAAATCAAGAAATAATGGCTGACTTTATCGATGGTCTTGACCTTCCAGAGCACGCTAAAGTAGAAATGAAAAAACTAACACCTGCTAATTACATTGGTCGTGCTGTTGAGTTTATTGATGATTTAGTTTAAAAACTAAATTGCTCTTTTAAAAAGCGAAAGGATCATCCTTTCGCTTTTTTTGTTTTAACCCCATTGCACTAACTAGTAGGCATAATGTATGTATCATTTAAAAATAAATAATTTGTCTGAGCAAGAGTTTTTAAGCCATTTTTGGCAAAAAAAGCCGCTTTTAATCAAACAAGGTTTTGCTGATTTTCAAGACCCACTTGATGCTAATGAACTTGCCGGTCTCGCAATGGAAGAAAGCATAGAGTCACGTATTATCACCAATCATAAAAATGATTGGCAAACGCACCAAGGTCCATTTGAAGACTTTGAGCAATTAACAGACGATCATTCTACATTGCTCGTGCAAGCAGTTGATCACTGGCATAGCGAAGCTGCACAACTACTAGAGCCATTTAGGTTTATTCCAAACTGGCGCATAGATGATTTAATGATTAGCTATTCAACGCCTAATGGTGGTGTTGGCCCACATTTAGACCAATATGACGTATTTATTATTCAAGGCGAAGGTAAACGTCATTGGCGCGTAGGTCTGCCCGATCCAACACTTAAGCAGTTTGCTCAAAACAAAAAATTACTGCAAGTAGAAGCATTTGAAGCCGTAATCGATTGCATATTAGAGCCTGGCGATATTTTGTATATTCCACCAGGGTGCCCTCACGAAGGTTACGCTGTAGAAAACGCACTAAATTATTCAGTTGGTTTTAGGGCGCCAAATCAACAAGATTTATTGTCGAGCTTTGCCGATCATATTATTGATACCGAGAGCGGCCAAAAACGTTATACCGATCACAACATCACATTAAGAAAATCAAAGGGTGAACTTACAAACCTTGAAGTTGATAAAGTTAAAACACTGATGGCAGCACTTTTAGAAAATGACGATTTATTTAAACAATGGCTAGGCTCAACGCTTAGTCAGCCCAAACATGAAATGGATTTAGCGCCAGTAGAGCCTCCATTTACGTCAGAGCAAATAAGCGATGATTTAGGTAATGAAGAAGCAGTGTTTGAACGCTTAGGTGGCACACGCGCTATTTATCAGCAACTCGATACAGAAGTTTTACTAAGTGTTAATGGCGAAAATTACGCTATGCCGTTAACCGACTTAGCGGCGGTAAAACTACTTACCGATAATACTGAGTTTGAAAGTTCAGCATTAAATTTAATAAAGCCAAGTTTAGTTTTTACTCAAACTTTTACTACACTTGTTAATGAGGGGATCTGGTTTAATATAGACCACGACTAATAATACCAATTTTATTAATAATGATGAGCACGTTACAGCGTAAAATATTATGTATACAGGTCAGTTAAAATTTTTAATTTTCATCTGATATTGGCTTAAATAATTTTGCTGTGATTTCTTACTCATTCTAATTTGGTATCAATAGGAGTTTGCAATGGGCTATCTGGTTGATAAGGTTGAATGGGATATAAAAAAAGATATGCTACAAAAAATTCGAGAGCGAGTTTTTGTTTACGAGTTACATATCCCCAAGCATATCGAATTTGATAGCCTAGATAAAATTGCATTACATGTACTTGTTACAGACGATGCAAACTGCCCAATAGCAACAGGTAGATTATGTAAAGATGGCTTGATCGGCAGAATAGCTGTATTACCTGAGCACCGTAATCGCAAAGTGTATAAATCGCTTCTCAACTTTATTGTTGAATTAGCCTCAAACCAAGGTATTGAAGAAGTAAGCATTAATTGTATTTTAAATGAGGTAGAACGTTTTAAGCGAAATGGCTTTATTCAGCAAGGGAATGTATTTATGGAGGCGGGAATTCCTAGGCAACGTATGCAATGCCCTATTTCAGCGTTTAATACTACTCCCTTCACACTTGTGCATTAGATAAAGAAAAGGGCGATAAATAAGCTATCACCCTCCACTTTTTACTTAACCCAAACCGTCGTTACTTTGCCTCATTTGCCCATAGCGGCTCATTATCATACATTTCGTACAAGCCATGTGCTCTATTGATAAGTAAGTTAGCAAAGTCTACCTGTGTTTTATCACGAGCGCCTGTACTCATAATCTGATCCGCTTTTAATTGCCACTGCAAAGAAAAGTAGCGCATTGCATCACGAGCATCTGTAGCTGCACTTACTTCAGCATGATCTGTAGGTAACCGCCCTGTTACTACCCAATATGTTTTACCGTTCTGTGCTTTAAATTTCCACATTGCACAAAGTGGTGCTAAAAATCGACTGTCTTTATCAACTACTGATTTTGGCATAATGCCCTTTTCGGCTAAATGCTTTTGCGCTGTTTGAAAACATTCGCGTTGCCACTGCATTCTTTGCTCATCAGTTATAACTTGCTCTTTTGCTGTTAACGGCTTTTTTTCTTGTTGCTGCATTTTTATTAACCTTTTACTTCTTTTTTAACACTCTAAGGGCTTAGTAAATAAGGTGCAAGTATAAAACGGTCATTTGCACCTTAAAGCGCTCTGTTTGCTGTGTTTTTAGCCAAACTATTATTTTATATTGTGATCAAACGAACCCACATCACCCGGAAATACTACTGGCGACTCAACACCGTCTTTACTGACAGAGGCTACACCAAAGTAATAATTATCAATCACTACGTTTTTAAGTGTGTACTGTGAAACCTTACCAACGTATTTACTAAACTGCCATTGCGGCTCGCTCGTGTAACGCCAATAAATTTTATAGCCAGCAATATTTTCATCACTGCTTTGTTGCCATGAAAACGACGTATCAGCTGTAACAGCTCCCTTTATTTTAACTTCTTTTGGTGGTGCGGGCGCCCACGCCATAGATGCCATCGTTACCGCATTAAGTGAAGTTAACTTAGCTGTATAATCAAAATCAACGCCTTCAATAGTATCGCCATACTCAACGCCATTTTCAGTACGTAAATCTTGATGCTGACGATCGTAGTGCTCGTTAGTTTCCATAATACGCACTGCTGCAAAACCTGCATCATTAAATGGACGATGATGCCCACCACGGCCAAATCTATCTAATCGATATACAAGCATTGTATCTAGGTTAGGAATGTATCTGTCAGCAATAGTATCTATGTAGCGCGCTAAATTTCGACTCGCCGAATCAACTTCACCACCCGTAAAGCGGCGAGTATTAGCTTGCTCTTTTGTTTCTACAACACGGGTACCTTCTGAAAATATACGCGCAGTTGTATTATCAGTTACCCCATTAATACCGGTAATATTGCCAATCATATCGTTGTTTAAAACGCCATGAACTTGCCAGTCATGCTTTTGCGCATAAGCCGTTAATATTTTTCCGCCAAACAAACCCTGCTCTTCGCCCGAAAGCGCCGCGTAAACTACCGAACCATTAAATTTGTATTTACTTAAAACACGAGCAGCTTCAATTACTCCCGCTACACCTGATGCGTTATCATTTGCCCCAGGTGAATCACTCGTAAAGTCCATAACATCACTTACACGAGAATCTATATCACCCGACATAATCACCATGCGATTAGTTTCGCTTGACCCTCGTTGAATAGCCACAATGTTAACCACTTCAACAGGATTAGGAATGCGTTTTTCGCCCGATATAGTGTCCTTTACCTCAATAATTTCCAGACAACCGCCACACTGCGCGGATATTTTTTCAAATTCATTTTTTATCCAGCGCCTAGCCGCACCAATGCCTCGAGTATCCGATTTAGTTTCTGAAAGCGTATGGCGAGTACCGAAATCCACCAGCGTTTGAATGTCACTACCAATACGTTCGGCTGATATTTGAGCTGCTATATCATGTAATTTTTGCTGTTCTGTGTATTGAAGTTGTGTTTTCCCATGTGCTGATAATGCAAGTGTGCAGGCGCCTGCAATTGCAGTAAATTTAAGTAACGTTGTTGTGATTTTCAAAGGTGTTTTAAGCATCTATTAGCTCCTAATTATTATAGTGTAACCATTACTTAACTAAGATTTTATGGCAATACATTTGAGGTAGATGCAGAAAGGATCACGCTAAAGCGCATTTACAAGAGGTTATTAGGATAGTAAAAAGCCCACTACCTTTTATAGGTACTGGGCCAAAATTTATTATGCATACTTTTAATGAGTGGTTTTAATATCAAATTCTTTCAAAAAGGCCTCATGTCCTCCTAAGCTTGCAAGCACACCAGCAGAAAACATAAATATTAATACAAATGCTAAACAGCTCAAAAACTCCGAACTATTTTCAGGCTTAATATAGTAGTTAAGTAAAAAACCACTCAATACACCTATAAAAGCTATTTTGCTAAATAAAAAGTAACTTGGGATCTCAAATGCCCAAACTGAGGTATTGTTTACAAACTGCCTATATCCATACGTCATAAAAGCCAACATACCAACAATACTAATTGCAAAAGTAGACACTGTGGTTAACACGCTCATATTTTTATAAATAAGCACATACCCTAATCGTAAAGAATAGATAAATACCGCAAACCACGCTAAAACAGCAGGCCCTAAAATCAATCCCATTTCCAATCCTTGAATAACGTCTAAGTGATTAATTGCTAATACAATATTATATTTAGAGGTTAAATTACAAACCTTGTTACACAATAATCTATAAAAAAATGCGATTTTCGTGGCACACTGTGATTGTGTATACATTAATAGTTTAAGTTATGCGTCAGCTAAAAGAAGATACAATTACAAGTAACCTTATTGAGTCGCAGCAAAGTGCATACGGCCCCGTATGCGTGTATCAAAATAAAGAATACCGATGGTTAACGCTTGCACAAAAAACCAATGAAGACATAACAATTCAAGGCGTTATGAACCTTATACACCCTGAGCAAGTAATCGTACCGGTAAACCAGTGTATGATGTTATTTTTACTTAAACCGGTAGATACACTAAATATATTAAATTTAGGTTTAGGCACTGCTGGGTTTGAGCGAATTATGTATCACTTACAAAGTAGTACGCCTTACATAAACACCATCAATACATTTAACACGGTAGAAATAAACCCAAACATTGCCTTAATCGCCGCCCAGCACTTTAAGTTACCAATTAAGCACAGGAGCTATTTACAATGCGCCGAACAATATATTACCCAATGCTCTGATCACTTTAACGTAATCACTATCGATATTTTTAGTGGTGAATATCATCAGCCTTTTTTAACCAGCGATAGCTTTTGGCAAAATATAAATCGCTGCAGTAAGCAAAATACGCAAGTAATCATTAATTTAAACCCACAAACAGGCCAAGAGCTGCAAATGCTTTTAGTACTTTTAAGGCAACATTTTAAGTGCTTAGCGATAATAGAGTTTAACGAATACAAAAATATAGTGATCATACTAAGCCAGCAAACATTAATGCATATAAACGTTGATGAAATACAAAACTCACCGGTGTTTATAAACTTTGCACCAAACCTTTATAAAAGTATTAACAGCATTTACCACATTGAATAAAACGCTTTATCGACCAGGTTCATGTTTTTCATAGCACGGTAAGCTTGTTTCTAACTGCTCCCAGTTAGCTTTAGACGTAACAAAATTATGCGATAATACCTGCTCAGTAATATCGGTATCGAATATTCCTAAACGAATTCGTATTCTGCTTTTGTCATCACTGTTGCTACTGTAAACAGGCGAGCCACAACATCTACAAAAATAACGTGTGCGCCCTGCTTTAAAACTATACTCGCTTAGTAGTGCCTGCCCTTTGGTTATTGTAAAGTCATCTGTATTTACAAAGCCATTGGTTGCAAATGCAGTCCCGCTGTTTTTTCTACATAGTGAACAATGACAATGAATAATGCTAGTTATACTGCCCGACACTTCAACGTTTACTTCACCACACAAACACGAACCCGTATACATATAACATCCTAAGTATTAAATTATTTTTATACTCAGTTAAAATTTGCTGAGTTGATTTTATAAATACAATAACAACATTATATTTCTCAAGCTCTATTAAACCATAACTTTTGTTTTAGTGATTGACATAAAAAAATTAAATTGGTTATATAGTTATTAATAAAAAGCTATAGCCAAAATCTAAATTGGTTAACCAAATATCAATAATATTACGAGAGCCAATTATGCATTTCAAACATATTCTAATTCTTTGCTTATTCAGCACGCTCTCAGCGTGTTCAAACATTCACAAAAATACATCGAGCGATTGGCTGCTTATTGATAATTTTGAAAACTCTCTTAGCGACTGGCAAAGTGTCGATACCCAAAATGAAACTAAGCCACAGGTCAAAAACCCTCAAATCACGGTTATACAATCAGAACAAGCAAACTCATCAATAAATCATTATTTACTAAAAAAGCCTGCAGCTGAGGGCATTGTAGGAAATCGTAAAGCGCTTTCTTATACAAAACTTCCACAAGCGGTTGAAGTTGGCGCCACCTACACATTTTATATGCGTATAAACGTGGCTGCGTTTCCTAATAACCATGCTTTTGGATTGAGTAACCTTACTCCAGCGCTAATAAATAAACATGCGTACGATGCGTTTGAGCCAACACTTCGCGTAACCGATAAAACAGAATCAAACGGGTTTGTAAACGATGGCGCTTTAATGGTTAAAACCGACAGCGGATATAGCAACATTCAAAACTACACTACAAACCAGTCAGCTAAACCTCTGCAAACAAATACTTGGTACGACATATGGTACGTTGTGAATAACGCAGCAGCCTCAGAGCAAGGTCAGCAATATGATGTTTACGTAAAAGGTGGTGAGTTTAACAGTCAAACCCTGGTATATAAAAATGCACAATTTAGAATGAAGCGCGAACAACCTCTTATATACTTTTTAGCAAACTGTAATACAGGCCCAATTAAAAAGCCTTACGGAAATGGAGGTCTCAGATATGACGATTTATACATGAGCGAAGGAATAAACCTAAGTAACCCAACGCAATAAATAAGAATAATACTCATAATTAATGCCCTACAAACCTGCATTTAAAAATACTTAAATGGTATGATACTCGTCATTATTTGCCATTTAAGTTTTTAAAATGTATCGATTATTTGAAAAAATGACAAAAGCATTTCCTGAGGACCAACCCACTCAGCCGCCTTCTACTTTATTTGCTTTTTGTCGCCACTACACCAAAGGAATGGAACTGTCGTTGCTGCTTATGTCAATCAGTGCCGCCATGCTCGCTATTTTAGAGGTTTCTTTATTTAGCTACATGGGCCAACTTGTTGATTGGTTAACCGCCTACACGCCCGAAACTTTGTTTATAGAGCAAAAGTCTGAACTTATTAAAATGGCTGTCATGCTGTTATTAGTATTGCCCATTGTTGTCTTTTTCCATTCTGCTATTTTGCACCAAGCATTGCTTGGCAATTATCCTATGTCAATTCGTTGGTTAGCACATCGTTATTTACTGCGCCAAAGTGTTAGCTTTTATCAAAATGAATTTGCAGGAAGAATAGCCACTAAAGTACTGCAAACTTCTTTAGCCGTTCGCGAAACAGTGACCAAACTACTCGATGTATTAATGTATATCGTGGTTTATTTTGGCTCAATGGTATTTTTAGTTGCCGAAGCTGATTGGCGCTTAATGATCCCTTTATTAGTTTGGTTGGTTTTATACATTTGCGTGCAACTTTACTTTGTACCGCGCCTTAAAAAAATTGCCAGCTCACAAGCCGATGCGCGCTCAGAAATGACTGGTCGTATTGTTGATAGTTACACTAACATTTCAACTATTAAATTGTTTTCGTATACCCAGCGTGAAGAGCAATACGCAAAACAAAGCATGGATGTATTTTTACAGCCTGTGTACAAGCAAATGCGCTTAGTAACCAGCTTAAACTTTGTTATTCAAAGCTTAAATTACATATTAGTATTTTCGGTTGCCGCTGTATCACTTTATTTATGGTCGCTTAGCGTAATTAGCGCCGGAGCTATTGCTGTTGCTGTTAGCTTAGCGCTTAGATTAAACGGTATGGCGCAGTGGATCATGTGGGAAATAAGCAGCTTGTTCGAAAACATTGGCACCGTAGCCGATGGTATGAAAACACTGTCGAACCCTATCGAAGTTGCCGATAAACCAAATGCTGATACGCTTAACGTAAGCCAAGGTGCTATTGAGTTTAACAACGTACACTTTAACTACGGCAAAGCTGCAAAAGAGACTAATCGCAGCCCTGTAATGAACGGTTTAAACTTAAATATTAAACCTGGCGAAAAAATTGGTTTAGTCGGTCGCTCTGGCGCGGGTAAATCAACACTTGTTAACTTATTACTGCGCTTTTACGATACCGACTCTGGAACAATAAAAATTGATGGGCAAAACATCACAGACGTTAGCCAAGAAAGCCTACGCCGCTACATAGCAATGGTAACGCAAGATACCTCCTTGCTTCATCGCTCAGTAAAAGACAATATTTTGTACGGTCGCCCCGATGCAACCCACGATGAGATGATCAACGCGACCAAACAAGCTAAGGCGCTTGAGTTTATAAACGACTTGGTCGACAGCAAAGGCAATAAAGGCTTTGATGCACAAGTGGGCGAACGCGGTGTTACGCTTTCAGGCGGTCAACGCCAACGTATTGCTATTGCACGTGTACTACTTAAAAATGCCCCCATACTTATACTCGACGAAGCCACCAGCGCACTCGACTCAGAAGTAGAAGCCGCAATTCAGGCAAGTCTTGATGATTTAATGACAGGTAAAACAGTTATTGCCATAGCGCACAGGCTATCAACCATTGCACAAATGGATAGATTAATTGTACTTGATGACGGCGGCGTAGTTGAGCAAGGCACTCATGAACAATTAATCGCTAAGGGTGGAATATACGCAGCCCTATGGACACACCAAACAGGCGGGTTTATAGGCGTCGATTAGCCATTAATATTACATTACGGTAGAGGTAGTTTTATTCTGCTTCTACTTTAAACAAAAAAGCGAAGATGCCTTAAAGGCTCTTCGCTTTTTTTATCGTTATAAATAAATTTTATAACTTTTTTATAAATTAAGAGATTAGCCTTAACCCTATCATTATCAGCATAACCACATTAGCAAGTACGCCGATTAAAAAAAAGTAACTACGTGGGCTTGGGTTTTTCTCCGTTGCTATAGCGTAGTACAGCGCCATGTGAATTAAACGCGCAATTAAATACACCCAAATACACATTGCAAAAATCGGGCTTTGATAATTAATTACAAACGCAAATAACACCGTACCTATAAATAATGCACTGTTTTCAAGCGTATTATGAAACGTACGATGTGCTCTAAATATAAAGCTGTCGTGCGATAAATCCTCGTCAATTTTACCTGGTACAGCATTTGGTTCTTTAGCTTTGCTAAAAGTAGCCACAGCCCACTGTACAAGCAACATAATTAAATAGAGGTAAAATGCCAAATAGGCCGAAAGTGCAACTTCAGTCATTATTAAATCCCTTGTTTTGTTTTTAACTTAGTATTGATTGCAATTTTGAAGCCTAAGCTAACACACTGATATTCAAAGGGTTAATCTAATAGACCTAATTACATATGTAAGTAACACACAGCATTGTATAAAATTTACTTGTTATAATTTTAAAAAATAACATCAAAACTAAACTGTATACTGCTGGATTTACTCCGATCTATAAAGTTTAAACTCTTCAAGCGAAGCATCCCATAACGCTACCTGATTACGCCCCAAGGACTTAGCCTCATAAAGAGCTAAATCAGCCTGTTCAATCAACTCAGAAGGTGTTCTGGCTTTAAATTTAATAGACGTAACCCCAAAGCTACACGTAACAGGAATATCATCAAATGTCGCTTTTTCAACTTTAATACGAATAGCCTCAGCTATACGTATTGCTTGCTCTTGAGTTGTGTTGGGCAAAATAATACAAAATTCTTCGCCACCAAAACGGGCCACGCTATCACTTTTACGTATATTAGCTTGTAAAAGTTCGGCTACGCCACAAAGTACTGTGTCGCCAATGCTATGCCCATAGGTGTCGTTAACGCTTTTAAAATGATCAATATCGACCATTAAAATACAGTACTCTCCAATCTGAGGTAAATCCAAAAAGTCGCGATTCATAACCTCAAATAAAATACGACGGTTATAACAATTGGTTAAAGGGTCTCTTGCTGCCAAATAGTCTAACTCTTCATTACGTTTTTTAGAGGCAATAAAACTTCTATAAACCAGTAATACAATAGCTAAACAAGCGGCTAATAAAAATGCTAGCGCAATACTGGCGTATTTATTCTTTGAAAGCTCTAGCTCTGATATAACTCTAGCTTGGGCGGCGATTTCAATTTGATTATTTTTCTTTTCAAGCTCAAGCTGATGGCGTTTTTCTTTTTCTCTTAACGTCTCAAGCTCTATTTCCATTTTGTACGAATGCAAATGTGCTTTTTCAAGCGCCAACTTATCTTCACTTCTTTCATTTTGAATAATATCGGTTAGGGCTATTTCTTCTTCTGCATAACGAAGTGACTCTTCTATACGACCACGCAATTTTTCTGCTATTCGAATTTCACGATAGGCATATAGCATATGTAATTTATCATCTATTTCGGTTGATAAAGCGAGTGACCTTTTCAGTAAAGAAACCGCCTCATTTGTATCAATACCAATTAAAATGCCCGCAAGCGCAGTAAGCGACTTTACCTCATAAAGTTTACCACCTGTTTCTCTGGCAAACGACAATGACTCTTTGTAATACTCTATAGCCTTGTTGTTATTTCCTTCGGCACGATAAATATTACCAATAATACGTGCTGTTGTAGAAATGTACGATGTAAGGTTTTTGTTTTTATAAGTGATATAAGCTTTTTTAGCATATTGCATCGCTGATACTAAATCGCCAGATTCGAGGTTAATAACAGCCATTTCTCTTAAAGCTGAAGCGAGCGTTTTTTCCTCGACCATACCTTTTGGCAAATCGATAGTTATTTGATAGAAAAATTCGGCCTGATCAAACTGCCTTAATCGTGTATACACCAGTCCCATTTGATTTGATGTTTTAGCAATCCCAAGCATGTTATTTACTTTCTTATAATATAAATATGCCTCATTTATATGTTCAAGTGATTTCTCATAAAGATTAATATGACGATAAATAATACCCGCCCCTAGTAATGCTTTAGCAAAGCCAACAGGATCGTCAATGTCTTTATATATTTCTAATGCGCGAGTGGAGTAATCAAGGGCTAAAACTAAGTTATCTAAATAACGGTGTGCTTCTGCTAGTGTATTTAAAGTACGCGCCATTAGCTTTAAATCACCTAAACTTGTGTATATTTCTAAAGTTTTTGTATAAAAGTGAGCCGTTTGCTCTCTATTTTTGAGGCGTTTATATGACTGAGCTAATTTTTTATACGTTTCACCTAACTGTCTTTGTATTAATTCGTCTTCGTCAACAAGGTATTTTAAAGCAGATGTGTATTGCGCGTTCGCGTTATCGTACTTTTTTTGTTCATAAAACGAATCCCCCTTAGTAAGGAGCACTTGCGCTATAAAAAAGTCATCGCCATACACAAGGGTTGTTGGTAATAAATTTTCAATGCGGGTAGTAAGTTCGTCATAACGTTTTTCTTCTAATAATATATTTATATAATTAATAGACGCCTTTATTTGGTTTCGTGAATCATTTAATTTGCTGTAGTAAACAGAGGATTGTAAAAAGTGCTCGAGCGATGCATTAATATTGTTATTTTTTTTATTCGCCCTACCTAGCAAGTTATGTAGCTTTGCGCTGAGTAACGTGTCATCAGCACTTTGCGCTTGTGACAACAACGACTTACTTAGTTCAATACTTGTTATAACGTCAGTATCTATAAGTAATTCAGCTCTTTTAAGCAGCCCTGCATTAGATTCATTAGTTAAACTGTATGAGGTGGTTTCTTGTGCGTAAGCGCTGTTTAAGCTAACAAACAAAGCAAAAAGCAAAGCTTTCACTAAAAATGTAAAATTATAAATTCGCTTTACAATGAAACTATGTATTTGCGAAGGTAAATCCATATTTCGCTTATGATTCAAGTAGGTATAAAATTCCATATTTACCATTTTAGTAATTTATTATTAATACAATTCAAAAGGCTGATGATAAAATATACAAACCGGCGCAATACATCAAGTATTGCTGCTATATGAATACTTTTAATTTATAACTTTAGCATAATTATGCATAGAGCAAGCCTAGCTTCTTAGTTTTAGTGTAACTAACACAATACCATGATCGGTACTTAAATCATCACGCTCAAATTCGGGGTTAATTAAGTGACGATCATAAGTATTATACTCAATCACCTCAAAAAAACTGCCAAGGTAGCTGGCATCAAACTCACAAGATAATAAAATATAATCAAGCACGGAGCTGCTCGCGCCATAATAATGTGTTGGTGCTCTTAAGGGCATAAGCTTAGTTGCATTAACATTTTTTGCTTCGTTTTCATCAGCTAAATCAAAAATGCTATTGCTTTCACTATCGCTTATTTCATCGCTAGTCATTGCCTCACCATTAGACAGTTCATCTTCGCTTAGCTGCGACTTAACAAACAAATCCCATGAATCATTTAAACAATATTTAGCGAGGTAGGTTTTAGCATCAAATGCAGGCGCAAAGCGTAGCGTACTCGTCAGTAAATGGCTTAATACGCCATCCGCTAGTTCATTATTAAAGTCCCCCATTAATAGCATGGGTTGTTGCGTAGCTTCGCGACGGGCAATCATTTGTATCATTAGTAATGTAGCTTCACTGCCACGCTGAATAGTTGAGCCCCACCCACCCGCTACATTCGCTTTTAAAATTTCAATTATGTTTTGCTCGGGTGTAAGCTCTTTATTATGCTCATCGACATTAATCATTGGGCGCTTAGATTTAAAATGCACCACGTAACAATCAGTATTGCCTATATGCGGCAGCGTTATAGTTGCTCTTAGTACTTTACGACTAAAAGTAAACTCACTATTAAGGCCAAGCGCATTTGCAAGCTCACTATCGTGCTCAACCACTGCTACTTCAACTATGGGGTATTTAGAGGCGATTGCCACTACAGGGCGTTTATAAATAAAGTCATCAATCACCTCTGGCGTATCAACTACAGCAAAGTAATTATAACCTTGCTCGCCTACTAGCTCTTTTAATGAGTCAATGCTAAACACTTCCTGAAAACCAATCACATCAGGGGCATGTTCTGTTAAGTAATCAACAATCCAACGCTGCTTTTTAGCCCACTGCTGCACAGTATAAATTTTCTCAAACTCATAGTATGCATTGGGCGGCTCAAGATAGTTAAACAGGTTAAATGTGGCTATTTTTAGTTGGGTGTTAATAATTCCAGATTCATCACTTTTTAAATCTGTATCTAACTGTTTAAGATCTTGATTGCTGATGGGGTTCGCCTAAGTAAAGTTGAAAGTGTTGCTGGCTTATAAACTATCATTTTATTACATGTTTACGTAATAAATCAGCCAGCTTAATTGTAATTTTATACACTCTTTTACTTTATACCAATCCGCAATAATACTTAATCATTTTGCGGGGCTAAACGTGTCGCTACCTGTGTTAAAAAATTCTCATTTAGAACAACTAAATAGCGAATTTTTTGCCTAGCTATCAACACGTTTTTCCAGCCTCAAAATAGATCACTTAATTAAGCGAATTGGTATTAGTCTTTATTATATCCCTCAATAAATAGCATTAACGTGCTTAACCATATAAAATTCGCGGCAATTAAATATGAGCGAAGCGACATTGTAATGAGTAGAAAGATTGAACTATTAGCCCCAGGCGGTGATGTTAACGCGGTAAAAGCCGCCATTGTAGCCGGTGCTAATGCGGTTTATTGTGGATTAGATACCTTTAATGCACGTAACCGAGCGTCTAATCTTTCGTTTGATGAGCTTAACGGCGCACTTCGCCTAGCCCATGAATACGGCTGTGAAATATTTTTAACGCTAAACGTAGTTATATTAGAGCACGAAATGGGCGCGCTATTTAAGCTACTTAACCAACTCGTAAATACCACGCTCGATGGCATTATTGTGCAAGATTTAGGGTTATTCAATATAGTTAAAAAGCACTTTCCTACTTTGCATATTCACGCATCAACTCAGTTAACCACCCATAACGAATCACAGGTTGAGTTTTTAGCGCGCATTGGCGCTACACGTGTAAATTTATCGCGCGAGCTTAACCTAACTGAAATTAAAATATTGACCGACGTAGCGCACAAATGTGATGTATTAACCGAGGTGTTTGTACATGGTGCATTGTGTATTGCGTTTTCGGGGCAATGTTATTCAAGCTCAGTAAGTGTGGGTAACTCAGGTAACCGTGGTCGTTGCTCACAAGCATGTCGTGATGAATACGAGCCAACGGCTATGGGTAACAAACATCCGTTAAACTTAAAAGACAATTCAGCCTATTTTGATTTACCAGAGCTGGTAGCCGCAGGTGTTGACTCGTTAAAAGTAGAAGGTCGCATTAAAGGTGCTAACTACGTTCATACCGTTATTGATAGCTGGCGCAAACAAATAGATACCTTTGTACAAACAGGTAACTTAATTGAAGACGATTCAAGCTTATACAAAGTATTTAACCGTAATTTTACTAATAAGTTTTTGCAAGGTGACATGACAAAAAACATGTTTACCGACAACCCGCGCGACCATAGCTTTGATCACGCTAACGAAAAGAGTAACGCGATTTCGGTTGTGCAAATTTACTATGCACAACAAGAGCTCGCCGCAGAAAAAAATGACATTGATACGTTAGTTAAAAAGAAAATTGAGTTTTTAGATATTTCAAAGCGAGAACTATGCTTTGAGTTTAGCGGCCAATTAAACCAGCCATTTACAGTAACACTGACAATAAACGATAAACACGACAACACCCTAGCAGAGCAAAGCGCTCTGCAACCTCTACGCTTTGAAGTTCAATCGCAAATGCCTATGCAAACCGCCGATAAATCGATTGTGGACATTGCAGCTATTGATAAACGCTTTAAAACCTTTAGTAATGCCAATTTTGAAATTAAAAATATGGATTACTCAAACTTAGGCAACAACTTGAGCATTCCGTTTAAAGAGCTTGCCCGTATTAAAAAGCAAGTCGCGTTTTTATTAAACGAAGGCAAAGACGTACTCGCCCCTGTTGAACTGCCAAAACTAGTAAACCACCCTAAAGCCGATAACAAAACAACACTCTCTATTTTAATATCGGACATAAAAGACGTTCATCTATGTGATTTAACAGATGGCGATGTTTACTTTAAATTACCAGAGAGCTTTAGAACCGATAACGATAAATACATTAATGTATTTTTAGAGCACCCACATTTAATTCCGTGGTTTCCGGCGGTGTTAATTGGTAAAGATTTTGAAGAAGCGGTACGTTTGCTAGAGGTTGTAAAACCTAAGCTTATTATTAGTAACAACACAGGCGTTGCATTTAAAGCAGTACAAATGGGTATTGACTGGATTGCAGGCCCGTTGTTAAACACCACAAACTCTTATGCGTTACTTACACTACAAGAAGATTTAAACGCAAAAGGCGCGTTTATTTCAAACGAAATAAACAAACCACAAATGCGTAATATTAAACGCCCTAACAACTTTAAAATGATGTACAGCATTTATCATCCAATACTAATGATGACTAGCCGACAGTGTTTTTTCCAACAAACCGTTGGCTGTAAAAAACCACGTATTGACGCAAGCTGTATGCTGAGCTGTAAAAAAGAAACCACCGTTACCAATGTTAAAGGTATTAGCTTTGCTATTGATAAACAAAAAGGCGGCTACCCAAGTATTTACAACCATGAGCAATTTTTAAACATGGATATTGTGAGTGACTTTGCCGACAAATTTGACGAATTTATGATTGATTTAACCGACATTGGTTCAGGCGATAAAGAAAAACTGGATAAAGCCGTGTTACTTGCGCATTTTCAAGATTTAATTAACGGGCAAACACAAGCGGTTGAACACTTAAATAGCTTGGTTAAAGTACAAACCCGCCAGCAGTATATTGAAGGCCTTAACAGCTAAGGTAACTAACATGACATTGCCATTATTATATTCATTACAACACTGCCCATACGCAATGCGTGCACGAATGGGTATTTTAATGGCAGAGCAACAAGTACTACTACGCGCTATAAAAACTAAAAATAAACCGCCGCATCTGTTGCAAATATCGCCTAAAGGCACTGTGCCTGTTTTATTACTGCCTAATAACCAAGTGATAGATGAAAGCCTCGATATAATGCTCTGGGCTTTAAAGCAAAACGATCCGCATTATTTACTGCATACTCAAGACCCATTAGCACTTGAGCGCATGCTTGAGTTAATTAAGCTAAACGATACACAATTTACACCCGTACTCGAAAAGTACAAATTTTATGCTCGTACAAAAGACATGGCACAAATTTATTACCAAAAAGCCTGCGAAGAGTTTATTAAGCAATTTGAAGCAAAACTAACCACCCATAAATACTTAATGGGCGATGAAAAAAGTCTAGCCGATTATGCCCTGCTGCCATTTATTAGACAGTTTGCCCGTGTAGATAAACACTGGTACTTACAAAGTGAATATACGCATGTTCGTGCATGGTTAAACGAGTTTTTACACGCCCCTATGTTCACCAAAGTCATGGCCAAATTTGATTTGTATATGGACTGCGGCGAAGAGTTTTTATACGGCGTTAAAAAGCCTTAACTTAGCCTTTGTTTTATAAGGAATTACATTACTATAACTAGCTGTAAATCTTAGCATTGAATTATTCTCATCATCGGATTTAAGCCCTATATTTACGCTATACTGCCTCCCCATTATTAACAAACGCTATGCATTATGAACTACTCAAACTTTGGCACTAAATTTACACAACCCAACGGCATTACCCAATTAATGGAAGACTTAGGCGGGGCTAAAAACAGTAACAATCCTAATATTGTTATGCTGGGTGGCGGTAACCCCGCATTAGTACCACAAGTAAATGAGGTTTTTTTAAGTGAATTACAAAAACTTGTTGCCAGCAATAAAGTATCGCAAGTATTTGGCCTTTACGATGGCCCAACCGGTAACGACGAGTTTAGAGCAGCATTAGCTGGCCAGCTAAGTAAAGAGTACACATGGGATATTAGCGCCGATAACGTAGCACTCGGTAATGGCAGTCAAGCTAACTTTTTTGTGCTGTTTAATATGTTGGCAGGCGAAATGCCGGATGGCAGCCATAAAAAGATTTTATTCCCCCTCGCGCCAGAGTATATAGGTTATGCCGATCAAGGTTTATCGGCTGATATGTTTGTTGCCATAAAGCCTGATATCGAAATTTTAAATACAGGCAGCACATCAAAACAGTTTAAATACGTCATTGATTTTAGAGCAGTTGAAAAAACACTAGCAAACGACAGCAGCATAAGCGCGCTGTGCGTATCACGCCCTACTAACCCAACAGGTAATGTAATTACTGATGATGAAGTAAAACACCTTGATTTGCTCGCTAAGCAATATGGTATTCCACTCATTATTGATAACGCATATGGCGACCCGTTTCCAGGTTGTATTTACACCGATGCAAACCTAACGTGGAACTCAAACATTATTTTATGTATGTCACTTTCAAAACTGGGCCTACCGGGTTTACGCAGCGGTATTGTGGTTGCCAATAATGAGATTATTAAAGCAATTGGCCGCGTAAACGGCAGCATGGTGTTATCGCCAAATAGTATTGGCCCAAGCTTAGTGACACGCTTAATTAACGACAACGAACTACTGCCACTGTGCCGTAATGTTGTACTGCCTTTTTATCGTAATAAAGCACACATAGCGATTGAGTTGTTTGACGAAGTATTTGCCGAACTGCCTGTTTATTTGCACAAAGTTGAAGGTGCATTTTTTATGTGGCTGTGGTTTAAAGATGCAAAAATAACAAGCGAGGTATTGTATCAACAACTTAAAGAGCAAGACGTGTATGTGATCCCTGGTCATAACTTTTTTATCGGCATTGACGATGATTGGGCGCACAAGCACGAGTGTATCCGTATTAACTATGCTACCGATGCAGATACCCTAAAAAAAGGCTTAGAAGCGATTAAAAGCCTAATAAAGTAAATATACTGATGCCGATATAAATATCGGCATCATTCATTTAATTCGCTTATATATTCGTTTAAAATTCATGCAAACGCACTGTATTCCCTTTAAATTTATATACAAGTTGGTATCCTACGCGCCCTTTTTTAACATATGCTTATTAAAAAAGAACCAGTCAAGGGGCGACTATCGCTGCAGGGCACTTAGTTTAAGTGGCAGCAATAACACAATCGGCATCGCGTATAAATATTGGTTTTAAACGTTAGATGTAACTTTAAATAGCAACATGCAATAGCACTATTAAGGTCAATTATGCGATTAGGACCAGGACTACTCGTCACCGCTGCCTTCATTGGACCAGGGACCATTACTACCGCCAGCGTGGCAGGTGCAAACTTTGGTTTTGCACTTATATGGACGTTACTGTTTTCAGTAATTGCCACTATATTATTACAATCCATGGCGGCGCGCCTTGGCGTTACTACCGGGCAAGATTTAGCACAAGCTCTTAGAGCAAATATTCAAACGCCTTTATTTAAATCCTTGGCGATATTTTTAGTTATTAGCGCCATTGGCGTAGGCAGTGCAGCTTATGAAGCGGGTAACTTAAGTGGCGCTAGCATGGGGTTAATTGAAATATTCCCTCAAATTAACTCCCAACTATGGACACCACTTATTGCTTTTTTAAGTGCTGCTTTACTGTATAGCGGCAAACATAAAGTAGTTGAAAATGCGCTAATTTTACTCGTTATTTTAATGAGTTTAGTGTTTATCTCAACACTTGTAATGGCAGCACCTTCACTAAGTGATGTATTTGCCGGTTTTATCCCTAGTATGCCTGAAGGTTCTATTACAACTATATTGGCATTAGTCGGTACGACCATTGTGCCGTACAACTTATTTTTACACTCAGGCGTGCTCGCTGCCAGACACGACAGTAACAGCGATATGCAAAAAATGATTAAAGAAACAAATGTTGATACAGGCCTATCAATCACCTTAGGCGGTGTGATCACTTTAGCTATTTTATCTACAGCTTCAGTTGCATTTTATGGCACCGATGCGGGGCAAATTAGTGCAGCTAACATGGCCGTGCAGCTAGAGCCATTGCTTGGTGACGCCGCTCATTACTTTTTTGCTATTGGTTTATTTGCTGCAGGTTTAACAAGTGCTATTACAGCGCCACTTGCAGGTGCTTACGCCGTGTGTGGCATGTTAGGTTGGTCAAACGATATGGGGAACTCACGTTTTAAAGGCGTTGCTATTGTTATTTTATTGTTTGGTGCTGCGGTGGCGTCACTCGGTTTAGATCCTGTCGCGGTAATTATATTCGCGCAAGCGGCTAACGGGTTATTACTCCCTATTGTTAGCACCTACCTTGTATGGCTGGTTAATCAAAAAGGGGTTATGGGAAACTACACTAACTCTTTGGTGTTAAACCTGGTAACCCTACCCGTTTTAATCCTAATTTTTGGGCTAAGTAGCTACAAACTAATTAGTTTAATTTTTTAATTAAATTCTAAAGGTCATATTTAAAGGCCGCTGTTTACAATAAACAGCGGCCTTTATTTATTAATCGCTAAATAACGTATAAGCCGTATTTATATTCACACATCTAACACGCTTTTTGGGTTTTAGTTGCCTTAACTAATTGCGAAAACGCCAAACCACCTACCGCGCCTGCAAGCAGTTGAGCATAAAAACCCCAGCCTCTTGCGCCCGCTATAATATGAATATTCATAATTGATTCAATAGCAATTAACACAATAGCAAATGCCACAATGCCAGCAATAACAAATAGCTGAGTACTGTATTTTTGAACCTTTTTATTAAGCTTTGCGGTAACAAAAAAAGCGATGGCAAGTGCTACGGCAATAATAGCGCCGTAGGTAGGTAATAGGCCTAACCAATCATCAAGCGTTAAACTAACCCGATCACTAAAGCCCACCACTACACCTACATTAACTAATTGATTGACAACGTATTGGCTATGAAACAAGCTAGCAAGTGTGAATGTAAGTAACCAAGAAACTAAAAATGAAGGCAATATACGTGTTAAAAACGACATGGTTATCTCAACTTAAAATAAAGCTTTTCTCTTATACTAGTCATGCTAGCAAAGGCTTGCCCGGTAAACAATGTATCTCTATTTTTACTCTGCTTTCGCTTTTTTCGTTTTCTGTTAATGCACAAGCCGCATTACCAAAGGAGCAATACAGTACAAAAACACTGGCTACGCAATTACAGTCTCCGTGGAGCATGGTTGAACTACCAAACGGCACATGGTTAATTACAGAGCGTGATGGTCACGTAGTTATAGTTAAAAACAACGCGCAATCAAGAGTAAAACTAGAACTGAGCGGTTTATACGTTGCAGGCCAAGGTGGCTTACTCGACATTGTATTATCGCCAGATTATAACGACTCCAAAGAAATTATTTTTACTTATGCCCAAGGTGATGCAAGTGCAAACAGGCTGGTTGTTGCCAAAGCCACGTTTAATGGCACTGACTTTTCAAAGCCTAACGTTATTTATAAAGTAGCGACTGATAAAAACACACCGCAACATTACGCAGGACGCGCCCTTGTCTT